>NZ_JAMBDT010000088.1:0-21376 GCF_025143765.1 Gordonia sp. p3-SID1431 | reverse complement strand
CTCCACCGGATACCGGCCACCTATTTCCTAGACACACCACTAGGAGGTCGCGGCCCGCGGGGTCTCGTCGTGCGACACCGGGCACCCGGGCGCGAAGGTGCCGAGGTCGTCGATTCGGAAACCGCCGGGATAGCTGCGAACCTGCTTCGTCTGGCGACCGAAGAGCGGTTCGGTGCGGGGTGACGCGAAGAGGCGGATCGCGAGCCCGCGAGCCTTGAGCCCGCCGCGCACCAGGACCCGTTCGACCGCGGTCGGTTTCGGATATCCGAACGCGCCGAGGAGCCGATCGTCCATGAGCGCGAACGACATCCGACGCACCACCGCCCGCGGCAGCAGCTTGTAGGGCATGAACGTGCCGAGGAGGTCGAGGGTGGCGTCGGCGACGGCGAGCGAGTCGGGACTGAAGGCGAAGTGGGCGGTCTCGTACTCGTCGTAGAACGTCTTGAAGTCGTCGTAGGTCTCGGGGATGTCCTTGATGCCCATCAGCTGGCCGAGCCGGCGGTAGTAGTTGGTGAGACCGAGGACCTCGTGGTTGGTCAGCGAGCGCCACTCATAGGAGTTGACCCACTCGACCGGGCAGACGACGAAAGTGGCCAGCACATAGAGGAAGTCGCTGTTGGGGATGTCGTACATCCCGTGCATCTGGTTGATGCGCCGGATACCGGCCCGTCCGGCCGGGCTGTCGACCCCGTGCTCGATCGGGGCGTCGAGCAGCAGGACCGTGTCGTCGTAGCGCTTCTGCGTCGACTCGGTGAACTGGCTGGTCTTGTAGAGAAGGTCGCCGATGGACGGCACCGCGTAGGTGCGGAACAGGGCGAAGCTCAACGCCTGTGTGATGCCCCACGGGAATTCCTGCGTGCCCAGGGCGCGGGCGATCGCGGTCGGGTCACCGACGGCATCCATGCGGTCGATCTCGCCGCGCAGGTGGTAGCGCTGTGCCAGGCGGTTCTGGACGGCGTGCTTGGCTCGGGTGGCGAGAGTGGATGCGGCGGACATCTTCCATCTCCTGGGTCGACGGGTGGCCTGATTCTGTCACAGCTGTGGCCGCGGCCACACGTGTTGGAACACTACAGCCCGATCGTCTCAACGCGCCACCGGGATGGCCCCGGCGGCCCCTCTCAGGAGAACGGCGGCCGCGGGTCGACCTGCCGGGAAACCCGCCCGGCGGTGCGCCAGGCCCGGGCCACGAGGTCGGCATCCTCGGCGGTGATCAGGTTGCCCATGACCCGCACCACCATGGACATCAGTTGCGGCGACCGGATGCCGGGCCGGCCCAGGGTGGGGACGGTCTTGGGCATGGTGAGCAGGCCGGCGAGACGTCGGGCGGCGGAGAACGCGAGCCCGTAGTGCTCCACCAGCACATCGCGCCACCGGTCGGTGTAGTCGTCCGTGCCGAGGAGTTCGACGGCGAGCCGGGCGGTCTCCAGGGCGTAGTCGATGCCCTCGCCGTTGAGTGGATTGACGCACGCGGCGGCGTCGCCGATCAGCATCCAGTTGCGACCCGCGACACCGGACACCGCACCACCCATGGGCAGCAGGGCGGACGTGATCCGGACGGGTGGGCCGTCGAGAGCCCACTCGTCGCGCACCATCGCGGCGTAGTGCTCGAGGATCGGTCGAAGTGCCATGTGCGCCGGACGTTTCGACGTCGCGAGCGCCCCGACGCCGACGTTGACCTGTCCGCGCCCGGCCGACCCGAGGGGGAAGACCCAGCCGTACCCGGGCAGCAGTGCGTCGTCGGGTCCCCGGAGTTCGAGGTGCGACCCCATCCAGTGCGAGTCGGCGCGCGCCGACGGTGCGTACGCCCGGGCGGCGACTCCGTAGGCGGTGTTCCGATGCCATTGTCGCCCCAGCGATTTGCCGATTCCCGAACGGACGCCGTCGGCGACGACGAGGTCGGTGACCCGCATCGTGTGTGTGCCCGCCGGCGTCGCGAAGGTCACCGCGCCCACCCGGTCGCCGTCCATCTCGACGCCGATGGCCTTGGCGCCCTCGATCATTCGCGCTCCCACCGACACCGCATGCGTACGGATGGCGTCGTCGAACTCGGTGCGCGCCACCGCGCTGCCGTAGGCGGGGAACCGGCCCGAGGGCCACCGGACCTGCTGGCGTGCGCCCCAGCCGTTGAGCAGGAGTCCGTCGATGCGCGGACGGTCGTCGAGGAGTGCGCCGAGCCCCAGCGCGTCGAGTTCGGCGACGGCCCGCGGCGTGAGGCCGTCGCCACACGTCTTGTCGCGCGGGAACACCGCGGCGTCGGCGAGGACCACATCCCGGCCGGCGGCGACGGCATGGGCGGCCGCCGCCGATCCACCCGGTCCGGCGCCGACGACGAGGACATCGGCGGAATCGGGGAAAGTAGGCGTCGTGTCCGTGCTCACCCGACCAGTATGTCCGGACCCCCGACGGGCTAGGCTCGCAGCAGGTGGGGTCTACGCGGCAGTCGCGTGTCCGCCGTCGAGTAGTTGCCGGATCAGACGAGATGGGGCCGCGTTTCCGTGAAGTCCACATTCGCCGGGGTTGACCTGGTGTCGGATGAGTTCGCCGATACGGTGCGCTCGTCGCTGCAGCGGGTCGAGGATCTGTTGCTCGCCGAACTCTCGTCGGGTGACGAGGTCATGACCGAGGCGGCGACCCACCTCGCGAAGGCCGGGGGCAAGCGGTTCCGGCCCATGTTCGCGATCCTGGCGGCCCGGTTCGGTCCGCGCCCGGATTCCGACGATGTCATCACCTCGGCGACGGTGGTGGAGATGATCCACCTCGCCACGCTCTATCACGACGACGTGATGGACGAGGCCGCGATGCGCCGCGGTGCGGCGAGTGCCAACGCGCGCTGGACGAACAGCGTGGCCATCCTGTCCGGAGACTTCCTGTTCGCGCGCGCCTCGCGACTCGTCTCGACGCTGGGCCCCGAGGCGGTGCGCATCATCGCCGAGACGTTCGCCGAACTCGTCACCGGCCAGATGCGGGAGACGGTCGGGGTCAAACCCGGCGCCGACCCCATCGAGCACTACCTGCAGGTCGTCTGGGAGAAGACCGGCTCGCTGATCGCCGCCGCCGCCCGCTTCGGCGCGATGGCCTCCGGGGCCGAGCCCGACGACATCGAGCGGCTCTCCCGCATCGGCGACATCGTGGGAGTCGCCTTCCAGGTGTCCGACGACATCATCGACATCAGCTCGGTGTCGGTGGAGTCGGGCAAGACCCCGGGCACCGACCTCCGCGAAGGCGTCCACACGCTGCCGGTCCTCTACGCGCTCACGGGCGACGACGCGACGTCGGCCCGGTTGCGCGAACTCCTGGTGGCCGCCGACGGCGCCGCCCGGCCGCTCACCGACGACGCCGAGGTTGCCGAGGCGATCGAACTGCTCGGCTCGTCGGCGGGTATGACCGCCGCCCGGGCGAAGTTGCAGGAGTTCGCCGACGAGGCGCACGCGATGCTGGCTGAACTTCCCGAGTCGCCGGCCCACCGTGCCCTGGCGTCGCTCGTGGACTACACGATCGAACGCGTGGGCTGAGGGGTCGACCGGCAGGATCTCTGCCCAGCCGGCTCAGCGACCGTCGCGGGCCATCTCCTGCAGGCGGCGGATGCGTTCCGCGGTCGGCGGGTGGGTGGCGAACATCTTGGCCATCCGGTCGGTCGCGCGGAACGGGCTCTCGATCATCATGTGCGACTGGGCCGCGATGTCGGGCTGCGGCGGCAGCGGCGCGGCCTGCACCCCGCCGGAGATCTTCGCCAGCGCTGATGCGAGTGCGAGCGGATCCCCGGTGAGTTCGGCCCCGGACTGGTCGGCCTGGAACTCGCGTGAGCGGGAGACGGCCAGCTTCACCAGGGTGGCCGCGATCGGTCCCAGCAGCGCGATGAGCAGCATCGCCAGCGGGTTCGGCGCGTTGTCCCGCCCGCCGAACGCGCCCATGAACATCGCGAAGTTGGCCAGGCCGCTGATCACCGCCGCCATCGCGCCGGCGATCGAGCTGATGAGGATGTCGCGGTTGTACACGTGGGACAGCTCGTGGCCCAGCACGGCGCGCAGCTCGCGCTCGTCGAGCAGGTGCAGGATGCCGGTGGTGCAACACACCGCGGCGTTCTTCGGGTTGCGGCCGGTCGCAAACGCGTTGGGCGACTCGGTGGGGGAGATGTAGAGGGCGGGCATCGGCTGGTGTGCCGTGGTCGCCAGCTCACGCACGATCCGGTACATGACCGGTGCCTGCAGTTCGGTGACCGGTTGCGCGTGCATCGCCTTCAGCGACATCTTGGCGCTGTTGAAGTAGACGTAGGCGTTCATGCCGACGGCGACGATCACCGATCCCCACAGGATCAGCGGGCTCTGGAACAGTGCGCCGATGCCGACGATGATCGCCGACATCAGACCCAGCAGAGCCGCCGTCTTCAATCCGTTGAAATGCATCGGGTCCTCGTCTGTCCGGCGCCGCGGGTCTCGGGCTCCGCGGGCGGCCCGGGCGAACCCGGTGCCGGCCGCGGAGTGCAGGCGCCTCATCCGGTCAAACGACGCAGCGCCCGTCTGGGTTTCCGACGGTCGGGGTTCGGTGCCGCCGACCCACCGACCGGGCGGGTCAGCGGTAGTTGACGAACTGCAGGGCGATGCCGAAGTCCTCGCCCTTGAGCAGCGAGATGACGGCCTGCAGGTCGTCGCGCTTCTTGCTCGACACGCGCAGTTCGTCACCCTGGATCTGCGCCTTGACGCCCTTCGGCCCCTCGTCGCGGATCTTCTTGGAGATCTTCTTGGCGTGCTCGGAGTCGATGCCCTGCACCAGCGAGCCGGTGATCTTGAAGGTCTTGCCCGAGCCGACGACCTCGCCGGCGTCGAAGGCCTTCAGCGAGATGTCGCGTCGGATCAACTTCTCCTTGAACACCTCGAGGCCCGCCTGCGCGCGCTCCTCGGCGTCCGAGGTGATCACGATGTTCTCCTCGCCGGACCACTCGATGCCGGTGTTGGTGCCGCGGAAGTCGTACCGCTGCGACAACTCCTTGGCAGCCTGGTTCAGGGCGTTGTCGACCTCTTGCCGGTCGACCTTGCTCACCACGTCGAACGATGAATCAGCCATGTCCGACAGGGTATGTCATGGCGATCAGCGCAAGTGGGCGGCCGCGGGGGTCTACCGGGACGTCCGACGCTGTGCCTGCTCGGCGAGGGCACGACGTGACTCGTCGTGGAGCACCTCGAGCAGTTCTCGCTCGAGGGCGACGAACTCGGGAGCGGTGAGCCCCGCCGGATCGCGCGGGCGCGGGAGGTCGACACGCACCTCGTGGACCACGGTGGCCGGGCGGGCGGACAGCACGATCACGCGGTCCGAGAGGTGGACGGCCTCGCGGACGTCGTGGGTGATCATCAGCACCGTCCACCGATAGCGCTGCCACACCGACTGCAACCACGTCTGCATCTCGGTCCGGGTGAGTGAGTCGAGGGCGCCGAACGGCTCATCGAGCAGCACCAGGTCGCGATTCGAGACGACGGTGCGCAGGAGTGCGGCGCGCTGTCGCATCCCGCCGGACAGCTGGAACGGGCGGGCGTCTTCGAATCCGGCGAGTCCGAAGGCGGGGAAGAGGTCCGCGGCCCGGCGTCGGGCCTCGTTCGTCGGCACGCCCTGCACCTGGAGCCCGAGGATGGTGTTGTCCAGCACGGTGCGCCACGGGAACAGCAGGTCCTTCTGCGGCATGTACGCGCAGTGTCCGGCGACGGCGGGTTCGGAGCCGACGGACGCGCTGCCGGAATCGGGGACGTCGAGTCCGGCCAGCAGGCCGAAGACGGTGCTCTTGCCGCATCCGCTGGGCCCGATGACGGAGACGAACTCGCCGGGCTCGGCGGTGAACGACACCCCGTCGAGGACCTCCAGGGGCGGTTGTCCGCGGCCGGGTCGCGGATAGGACTTGGTGAGCCGGTCGACCACGAGCCGGTGGTCTGGGACGAGCCGGTGGTCAGTCATGGTGGTTCCGGTCCTCGGCGCGGGCCCAGGGCGCGACGACCCGCTCGACGGCGAAGGTGAGCAGGTACAGCGTGACGCTCAGGAGCGCGGTCACCAGCACTGCCGCGAGCACCAGGTCGGTGCGGAACGAGTTCTTCTGCAGGCTCATGTAGATGCCGAGCCCCTGGGTGGCGCCGACGTACTCGGCGAACACGGCGCCCACCACCGCATAGGTGATGCCGATCCGCAGCGCGGTGAAGAACCTCGGTAGCGCGGACGGGAGCCGCACGTACCGGAAGACCTGGCGGCGGGTGGCCCCCATGCTGCGCATCAGCGCGCCGGCCTCGCGGTCGGTGGCGGCGAATCCCTCGATCAGGCCGATCGCCACCGGAAAGAACGTGACCAGGGCGATGACCAGCACCTTCGGGAGTAGGCCGAAGCCGAACCAGATGATCATCAGCGGTGCGATCGCGATGATCGGCAGGGTCTGGGAGGCGACGAACAACGGCACGAACGCCCGTCGCAGCGCCGGCGAGAAGTCGACGACGATGGCCAGCAGCCAGGCCAGGACCATTGAGACCGTGAACCCGATCAGGGTCACCTGCAGCGTCGCCGCGGCGTGCACCCCGATCTCCGCGCGGTGCGACCAACCCTGCGCGACGACGCGCGACGGCGACGGCAGCACCTGCGGCCGGATCCCGCTGACGTCGACGTAGACCTGCCAGACCGCCACCAGGACGACCACCGCGACGAGCGCGGGCGCGATGCGACGCAGGCCGGTGCTACCGAGGGGTGTCGAGGTAGTCATTGGTGAAGTACGTCGACCAGTCCGGCTCGGTCGTGAGCGGCGCCCCGTCCGGGCCGGTCAGCAGACCACTGCGGTACAGGAACCCGGAGTTCCCGGCCCACTGTTCGAGCGTCTGTCGCCCGACCCGGCCGTCGGCGTCCTTCATGTACTGACCGGCGAGCATGCGCTGGCTCTCGAACACCAACTGCTCGTCGTTGAACGCACCGGGGTTGGCGGCGAGGAGGTCGCGGGCCGCCGCGTCCGGGTCGTCGGCCGCCGCCTGGTAACCGCGCTGCAGCGCCGTCACGAAGGCCGCCGCGCGGTCCGGGTTGTCCGCCAGCCAGTCCTCGTTGGCGTCGACGACGATCGCGTATGCCTCCGGGAATCCGAAGTCGGTGTAGTGGAAGTACCTCATCGGGGTTCCGCGATGCTCGGCCTCGATGCCCTCCCACGCGAGATAGGAGACGGTGAAGTCGGCCTGACCGGAGTAGACCGCCTCGTATGCCGAGGTTCCGAGGGTCACCGAGGTGAACTCGCCGGTGCCGCCGTCGTTTCGGATCACCTGCTCGAGGGTCTTCTCCTCGCCCGGGTCGCCGAAACCGGCGTATGTCTTCCCGTCGAGGTCCTTCGGGCTCGTGATGTCGCGGCGATCGGCGCGGACACCGATGCCGGTGGCCCACTTCTGCAGCGGCGCGAACACGGAGATGGTCTGCGCGCCCGATGCCCGCGAGAAGGTCGACGAGTTGTGGGTGCTGATCCCGAACTCGGCGTTGCCCGCGTCCACGATGGTGTCCACGGCGGTGTTGTTGTACGGCAGGATCTCGACGTCGAGTCCGGCCTCCTCGAACCAGCCGCGCTGCTGCGCCACGAACAAGCCCGTGTGGTTGGTGTTCGGGGACCAGTCGAGCGCGAATCGGATGCTGCCGTCCGAACCGGCGCCCGAACCGCACGCGGTGATCGCCGACGACGCGACGACCGCGGCGGCGAGCACGGTGAGGAGGCGGCGCGCGCGGGCGCTCATGCGGCGGGCCACGGTTGCGGGTTCAGCGCGGTGTCCCAGAACAGAAGCTCGAACCGGGTGGCGACGGTGAACGCCGTGGCCATCGCGGCCCGCTCCCGCTCGCCGGCGTGCGCCGCGGCCTCGTCCACGAGTTCCCTTGCCCGCGAGGCGGATTCCTGGAATTCCGGGGCGTCGTAGGTGGTCACCCACTGCGCGTAGGGGTGGTTCGGGTCGGCGGCGAGCACCTGGGCGGCACTCGCGGCCAGGGCCCGGCCGACTTCCGCGTAGATCCAGAAGCAGGGCAGGGCCGCGGCCGCGCCGACCGCATACGACTCGGTCGCGGCGACGGCCGTCAGGTAGGACACGTACCCCAGGCACGCCGGCGACGGCTCGGGTTCGCCCTCACGCGGCGGCAGTTGGCCGCCGTTGAGCAGGTCGCCGTGGAGCGCCGACTCGACGGTGGCCGCGGTGGCCGACGAGTTCGCCCAGAACCCCGCGGTCTGCGGGTCGGGGGACTTCGACGCCAGGATGGCGAGGGCCTTCGCGTACCCGGCGAGGTACAGCGAGTCCTGCTCCATGTAGGTGCGGAACACCTCGAGTGGCAGCGTCCCGTCGCCGAGCCGCCGCAGGAACTCGAGGTCGTCGATCGCCGTCCGCAACCCCTTCGTCTCCTCCCAGAGGTGGTCGGAGAATCGGCCGGAGACCGGCACGTGCGCATGCACAGACATGACATCCCTTCGTCAGCATTACCTGGACAGGTTCTCGGGTCTCATCTCAGCCCCCGCGTCGCGGAGCACCCCGTGTCAGAACGCAGCCACAGTAGCAGGAGTGGGGGTCGCGGTGGGACGCCTGTGCCACGACCATGTCCCGGCCTGTTGACCAGCCGGTTTGCGCGTTGATGCGGTGTTCGTTGTATTCTTCACGGCGTTGTTCGTACGGCCGTCACGGTGGCCGGAAGAGCGGCACGGCAGGTTGCCCGAGCGGCCAAAGGGAGCGGATTGTAAATCCGTCGCGCAAGCTACATAGGTTCGAATCCTATACCTGCCACGGCGTGGTCCAATCTCGCGAAACTGCTCTACAGACGGTCTCCGACCAGCGATTTGTCTAGCGCAGACGCGAGTGTGTAACCTCGTTAAGGCTCTCGGGCGCAACCGCCCGGGGCACGCCCCCTTAGCTCAGTCGGCAGAGCGTTTCCATGGTAAGGAAAAGGTCGACGGTTCGATTCCGTCAGGGGGCTCGCTGGACGAGAAGTCCGCGGGGCGGTGTAGCTCAGCTGGTTAGAGCGCACGACTCATAATCGTGAGGTCGAGGGATCGAGTCCCTCCACCGCTACACATCGGGTCCGACCGGAACCGAGCGCAAGGGTCGCAAGCCCTGAGGGAACTTCCGAACCCGACCACGTACCACCCGAAAGAAGGCAATCAAGTGGCCTCCTCAACAGATGTTCGCCCCAAGATCACCTTGGCCTGCGAGGTGTGCAAGCACCGTAACTACATCACGAAGAAGAACCGCCGCAACGATCCCGATCGCCTCGAGATCAAGAAGTTCTGCCCGAACTGCGGCAAGCATCAGGGGCACAAGGAATCGCGCTGACGCCGTCGTCGGCCGTTTCGAAGTACCACCAGCAACGGGCTGCCTCTCGATGAGGCAGCCCGTCTTGCTGTGTCGGCCGAAGGAGTAGAGCTCAATGTCACAGGTAAGCGGAGCCGAGATCCAGGATCGTCCGGACGAGGCGTCGAGCGGTGGTGCGAAGCCGACCCCCGACGAGATCGCCGCCCACACGCAGAGCCTCGTCGGCTTCCACTACACGGTCGACGACTATTACGAGATCGGCCGCGAGGAGATCCGTAAGCACGCGATGGCGGTGCAGGATGCGCACCCGACCCACTGGAGCGAGGAGGGCGCCCGGGCCTTCGGCCACGACCGCCTGATCGCCGCGCCCACCTACGTGTCGGTGCTCGGGATCATCGCCCAGCGCAAGCTCTTCGAAGACGTCGTCACCGGCTACGACATGTGGCAGATCATGCAGACCGACCAGCGGCTGGTCTACCACCAGCCGATGAAGGTCGGGGACCGCCTGATCTGCGACGTCTCGCTCGAGTCGTTCCGGCATGTGAGCAGTCCCGAGATGATCGACCTGATGGTCACCAAGAACGTCATCTGGAACCAGCACGACGAGCCGGTCATGACCACGTGGACCTCCCTGGCGGCGCGTCCCGGTATGGACGTCGACCCCGAACTCGAGGCGTCCCTCGACCACGTGATGATCAAGGTCGACGCCATCGGCGAATCCGGGCACACCGTCGAGCCGAAGGCGGGTCGCTACGACCTCCCCGACCCGACGCAGTCGCCGGGCGCCTTCGGTGCCGTCGACTTCGACACGCTCACGGTGGGTCAGGAACTCACGCCCAAGCGCTACCTGTTGACGCGCGGCAATCTCGCGAACTATGCGGGCGTGGCCGGCGACCCCAACCCGATCCACTTCTCCGACCACGTCGTGAACGCGGCCGGCATGGACGACGTCGTCGCGCACGGCATGCAGACGATGGGGCTCGGCGCGAGCTTCGTCTCCGAGTTCATCGGTGACCCGGCGGCTTTCTGCGAGTACAACGTGCGCTTCACCAGCCCGGTGTACGTCCCGGCCGACGACAGCGCGGCCGTCGACTTCACCGGCAAGGTGAAGTCGCTCGATCCCGCGACCCGCCGCGGGACCATCGCCATCACCGCCAAGCAGGGCGATCGCCGCATCTTCGGACGCGCGCAGGCCGTCATCCAGTTCAACTGATCGACCGGTCGCGAGCCGTTCGGGCGGCTCACGGACGGGTGGCGTGTACGGTCGTCGGGGGAGCGGAGGCGAGCCCGTTTTGGGTCCACCGCCCCGGTGATCTACACTGAAGTGTCTGATTGATTCAGACTTGCGCGCTACCCATAGGGTGGCGCGTTGGTTTTGTCGGCGACGAAACGTCGACGGGCCGCGAGGCCGGATCGAGAAGGACGGCAACGCCGACCACTCCGGTGGCGGGCGTCGCAAAGGGGCGTAGCTCAATTGGCAGAGCAGCGGTCTCCAAAACCGCAGGTTGCAGGTTCAAGTCCTGTCGCCCCTGCCCTGGTGAAGGGCACACGCTGACGAGAGGACCGCGAAGTTGAGCAAGCGAGACCGGGCCGCCCGCGCCAAAGACGCCGCAGAGGGTTCTGCGGCCGATTCGGCTGCGGCTGAGCTCGACGGTCGCGACGAGGCCACCGACGCGGGTACGGACGACGGCACGTCGACCGAAGCCGCGAAGGAGCTGCGTCCGTCCGGTAAGCGCTCGGCTCGCGGACGTCGCTCGGCGGCGGGTGCAACCGACGGTGACGCCGACTCCGACACGGGGTCGGTCGCCGTCAAGGAACGCAAGACCAAGAAGAAGGCGTCTGCCGAGGAGAGCCGGAATCCGTTCGTACGGATCTGGGTCTTTCTGACGCAGGTCGTCGCCGAGCTGAAGAAGGTCATCTGGCCTACGCGGCGCGAGATGATCACCTACACGATCGTCGTGCTCGTGTTCGTCATCGTGATGACCGCGTTCATTGCCGGCCTCGACCTCGCCTTCGCCAAGGGCGTGCTCTGGTTGTTCGGCTGACCCACGCGGTGGGCTCGGCCGGCGACGAGGAACACGACCGCCAGATGAACCATAAGGAGCGTGGGCTGCAGTGAGCACCCCGGAGAACGAACTCGCCTCGACCGATTCCGTCGACGTGGCTGCTGCCGACGTCGACGCTGTCGACGCGGCCGTGACCGACGCGGTGGACACCGAGGGTGACGCGGTCGCCGACGACGCGGTCGTCGAGGGTGACGAGGACACCGTCTCCGAGAATGCCGACGAGGTCCCGGTTGACGAGGCCGCCGCTGGCGAGGCCCCTGTCGAAGAGGCCCTGGTTGAAGAGGCGGAGGTCGATCCGGTCGAGGAACTGCGCAAGCAGCTCCGGCGCGCGCCCGGCGACTGGTACGTGATCCACAGCTACGCCGGTTACGAGAACAAGGTCAAGGCCAACCTCGAGACCCGCGTGCAGAACCTCGACGTCGGCGACTACATCTTCCAGGTCGAGGTGCCGACCGAAGAGGTCACCGAGATCAAGAACGGCCAGCCCAAGAAGGTCAACCGCAAGGTGCTGCCGGGTTACATCCTCGTCCGCATGGAGCTCAACGACGAGTCGTGGGGCGCCGTGCGCAACACGCCGGGCGTCACCGGCTTCGTCGGGATGACCAGCAAGCCGTCGCCGCTCTCGCTCAACGAGGTGCTGCAGTTCCTGATGCCGCGGACCGAGGCCAAGAAGCCCGCCGCGTCGCGCGGTGCCGCTGCCGAGGGCGTGGAGGCCGCAGCTGCCGCCGCGTCGAACGTCATCGAGGTCGACTTCGAGGTCGGCGAGTCGGTCACCGTCATGGACGGCCCGTTCGCCACGCTGCCCGCGTCGATCAGCGAGGTCAACGCCGAGCAGCGCAAGGTCAAGGTCCTCGTGTCGATCTTCGGTCGCGAGACACCGGTCGAGCTCGGGTTCAACCAGGTCGAGAAGATCTAGGGCCGGACCACCAACCCAGAACTTTCACGTCTCCAGCGGGCGTGAATTCGCAAGGAAACAAGCAAGGAACAGAAGATGCCTCCCAAGAAGAAGAAGCTCGCCGGGATCATCAAGCTCCAGATCTCGGCAGGCCAGGCCAACCCGGCCCCGCCCGTGGGTCCGGCGCTTGGTCAGCACGGCGTGAACATCATGGAGTTCTGCAAGGCGTACAACGCGGCGACCGAGTCGCAGCGCGGCAACGTCATCCCGGTCGAGATCTTCGTGTACGAAGATCGCTCCTTCGACTTCAAGTTGAAGACACCGCCGGCCGCGAAGCTCCTGCTGAAGGCCGCCGGCCTGCAGAAGGGCTCCGGCGAGCCCCACACCAACAAGGTCGGCAAGGTGAGCATGGACCAGGTCCGTGAGATTGCCAAGACCAAGGCCGAAGACCTGAACGCCAATGACATCGACCAGGCCGCGAAGATCATCGCCGGTACTGCTCGGTCCATGGGCATCACCGTCGAGTGAGCTTGCGATCTCGCGCTCTCGACACCGTCGAAGGCTGAAAGACCTCATCATCACCGTGGGAGGGCCGGCTCGGCCCGCACCACACACCCCGCCGACTGACGGCGGAGAAGGAACAGAGCAATGAGCAAGAAGAGCAAGGCCTACGCGGCCGCGGCCGAGAAGGTCGACAAGACCAAGCTGTACAGCCCGCTGGAGGCTGTGGAGCTGGCGAAGGACACGTCGTCGAAGAACACCGACGCGACCGTCGAGGTCGCGATGCGGCTGGGCGTCGACCCCCGTAAGGCAGACCAGATGGTTCGAGGCACCGTCAATCTGCCGCACGGCACCGGTAAGACTGCCCGCGTGATCGTGTTCGCCGCCGGCGACAAGGCCGCTGAGGCCACCGCCGCCGGTGCCGACGAGGTCGGCGCCGAGGATCTGATCGAGCGCATCCAGGGCGGTTGGCTGGACTTCGACGCCGCGATCGCCACCCCGGATCAGATGGCCAAGGTCGGCCGTATCGCGCGTGTCCTCGGACCCCGCGGCCTGATGCCGAACCCGAAGACGGGCACCGTGACCACCGATGTCACCAAGGCTGTCAACGACATCAAGGGCGGCAAGATCAACTTCCGCGTCGACAAGGCTGCGAACCTGCACTTCGTCATCGGCAAGGCTTCGTTCGACCCGGCCAAGCTGGCCGAGAACTACGGCGCTGCCTACGACGAGATCATGCGCGCCAAGCCGTCGGCCGCCAAGGGCCGCTACATCAAGAAGGTCACCGTCTCCACGACGACGGGCCCGGGCATCCCGGTCGACCCGGCGGTCACCCGCAACTTCGCGGAGGCACCGCAGGCCTGATCTGATCAGGCGCACTGACACCCACGAGGGGCCCGGCATTCCGATGCCGGGCCCCTCGTGTTGTGTGCAATCACGCGTGGTCGGTGAGTATGCGTGCGAGTTCTGCTTCGACCGGGGTCAGCGGTGGGGTGGTGAGGTGCTCCGGCGGTGTTCGCGGATGGACCAGTTCTCGGTAGGCGAGTTCGAGGCGCCGCCCGCGGACGCCGTAGCCGACGGCATCGGGGCGTGACTGATCGCCGGGCCCCCTGCTCCCTGAGGAGCGCCCGGAGCTTGCGGAGGGCGCGTCAGCCCTGCTCCCTGAGGAGCGCCCGGAGCTTGCGGAGGGCGCGTCACGAAGGGTCCGGCGATCGAGCCTGCGAAACCCTCGGGGTGGTGGCCCGTGGATCTCGTTGCGCACGGTGTTCAGGTGTTGGGCGAACCGCCGGGGTATGTCGGGTCGGCGGTTGAGGCGTTCGGGGTTGGGCGGGGCGCCGGGTTCGACGTTCAACCGCCACAGGCAGCGGCCTTCGTCGTGTCCGGACCGTTCGATGCGGGTCGTGTATTGGCCGGGTTGGTCGCCGACCATCCGGTTGTGACGGGGGCAGGCGGGGGCGAGGTCATCGATGTCGGTGAGTCCGCCCTTGGCCCAGTCTCGTTCGGCGTGATGAAGCTCGATGTGGGTGGCGGGCTGATCACACCCGGGTGCCGAGCACACTTCCCCGTCGGGGCGGGCGAAGGAGACGAGACGTTGTTCGCGGGTGGCCAGTCGTTTGCCCCGTCCGAAGTGCAGGGGGACGGTGGTGGCGTCTTTGAAGATCGCCAACCATGGTTGGACGTCACCGGCCATCGCGATCAAGTCCCGGATGGGCAGCAGGGTGCCGGTGGCGGTGGTGGCGAGTCCGGCTTCTCGGATCAGGTCCCCGAGGTCGGCTTTGACGATCAGTTGCACGGGCAGGCCTCGGTGCGAGGTTCCCAGTGTTCCGTCGGCGAAGCCTGCGGCCAGGGCGGCGTCGAGGGCGTCGTGATTCGTTTGGGCGAGAGTGCGACCGTCGCGGTCGGCTGCGGCGGTCAGGGCGTCGGGGTCGGCGGTGCCGGCCGGCCCGCGTGGCGACTGCGGGTCGTCGGAGTTGTTCAGTCCAGGTTTGCCCCACACGGCGAACATCATCGACAACCGGGCGGCGAGTTCGGGAGTCAGCGTGCCCGAGATCTTTGCGGTCCCGTCAGCGCGTTGCCGACCGATCCACAGGCCGCGGCGCCTCTTGCGTTCCGAATCGTCGGCCAGTGTGCCGTCGGGGTCGAGGTGGGCCAGCAGCCGCGCACCGAGCTGGGTGATCTCGGCGGGGGTGTGGGCTTCGGCGATCTCGGCCATCTGTCGCTCGGCGGCGACCTTGATGTCGTGGTCGACGGCGACCGGGATGCGGTCGAGGACATCGAGGGTGGCCTGCACGTGCGCGGTGCCGACCGCGCCCTGTGCGAAAGCTTCCGCAAGGCAGGGGTACTCGGGTGGGAGGACCTCGCCACCGAGGCTGGTCCGGTGGGCGGTGGCGTCCATCTGCTTACGGCGGCGCATCGGGTTCGACACCCGCAGCCGGTGCGTCATGTACTGCATGAGGGTGCGGCAGCCGGCCTTGCGGGGCAGGTCGCGAGCGACGGCCTGATCGATCTGCCGGTCACCGGCGACGGTCAGACGCGCGATGGCGCGCTCGGTCTCCGCGGCCACTTCAGCGAGTTCGGCATCGGTACACGGCGACAGGTCCACGGTCTGCAACTCACCGAGGATGCGGTGCAGGTCGGCCACCAACTCGAGGGCACGCGGTCGCCGCGACGCTTGTTCGTCAGACATGGTCACCCCCCGAGAACCGTTGCCGCGAATGTACGTTCGAGTGTACACCGGTGCGAGCGCATTGCAAGCCAAAACTGATGTTGTGCAACGCTATTCGGAGCCGGTAACTTGTCGGTGCCTCGTGGTAGGGGTCCACCGACTTCTCCGTGGGGCGGCGGCATGACGATCGCCGCGGCCCCACGTGTTCAACGGGGCGTCCCGCGACTCACTCCAGCCAGTTGTTGCCCCCGAGGTCCAATTGCGCGACATCCAGGGACGGGGTGATACCGGATTCCGGTGCGAGGCCGTGGTTCTCGAGAACGCCGCGCATGATCTCGGCGGCGTCGATGTTGAGTGGGCTCGACACCCACATCGCGTACGGCAGGTTCACGAAGCGGTTCTCGCGCACGGCCTTCAGGTTCCGGCTCGCCGGATTAGAACGCAGGGCGGCGATCTTCTCGTCGACCGACTGGCCGGGATAGTCGACGAACACGATGACGTCGGGGTCCGCGGTGGTGAGGCGTTCCCAGCTCACGGCGGTCCAGGTGTCCTCGATGTCCTCGGTCGCGTTGCGCGCGCCCGCGGCGTCGATGATGCCCTGCGGGCCGCCGAAGGACCCGGAGGAGAAGATGGTGTCCGATACGCTGTCGAAGACGAAGACCGTCGGTTTCGCGGTGGGTTGTCGTGCGGCGCGCAGCTTCTCGAGGCGGTCGGCCACCTCGTCGGCCGCGGCGGCGCCCTGCTCGGGATTGCCGGTGAGGGTGCCGATGTTGCGCAGATCGGTGTCGAGCGCGACCCACGGGTCCATGGTGCCGCGCTGCGCCTCGCCCTCGGTCTGCCGGCACGCCTCGGACAACTGGTACACGTCGATGCCGTGTCCGGCGAGGATCTCGGGTGTGATCCCGCGCGATTCGCTCATGCCGTAGTTGTATCCGGCATACAGCACTTGGGGTTTCGCCGCGACGATGTTCTCGAGGGTGGGACGTTCGGTCGCGACCTCGTTCAGGGTGTCGACCTGGGGTCCGTACTCCAGCCGCAGGATGTCCTTGTCCCGGGCGAGCGCGCTGACCGCCACCATGTTGTCACGGGCACCGGCGGCGAGTGCGATCGCAATCATGCCGCCGTCGTTGACGAACAACCGGTCGAGGGGTTGCGGGAAGGCGACGTCGGCTCCGCAATTCGATATGGTGACAGTGCTTTCCGACGCTGCGGTGCTGTCGGCACCGCAGGCGGTGGCAGTTCCCAGGATCAGTGTCGCCGCCACGATGGCGACGGTCGGGTGGACTCGGGACGTACGTATGGTCAAAGGATGTCCTCTCACGGGATGTCTTTCGTCAGAGCGCTGGGGGCGGGTGTGGTGGTGGGAGTGTTCAGGAGCAGATGGGGCAGGCCCGTCGATGGATGGTCGACGACGGTGCCGGACACCTCGAAGACGTCGGCCAGCAGAGCCGGCGTCAGCACCTCGACGGGTGGTCCGTGCACGATGACACCACCGTCGGAAACCACTGCGACGGAGTCGAAGTGACGCAACACCAGGTCGAGGTCGTGCATCGCCGCGACCACGGTGGCGTCGAGCTCGTCGAGGATCTCCATCAGTCGTAGTCGCCAGGCGGCGTCCAGGTGATTGGTGGGTTCGTCGAGCACCAGGATCGGGGTCTGCTGAGCGAGCGCGCGGGCGAGGACGACGCGGTGCCGTTCGCCGCCGGACAGCTGGGTGCACGAGCGGGTGCCCCAGCCGTCGAGCCCGACCTGGATCAACGCGCGATCGACCACCGTCTTGTCGTCGGAACTCCCGGTGGACCAGGCCGACCGGTACGGGGTCCGGCCGAGGCCGACCGCCTCGGCGACCGTCAGCTCCGCGGAGGGCTGTTCCTCCTGGCCGACCACCGCCATCGACATGGCGCGGCGTCGCGAGGGGATGCGGTGGAGGTCGTCTCCGTTCACCTCGACGGTGCCGGCGGCCGGGCGTTCGAGACCGCACAGCGTGCGCAGCAGGGTGGTCTTGCCGGAACCGTTGGGCCCGACGATGGCCAGTCGGGTGCCGGCGGGGACCGCGAGATCGACATCCCGCAGTACGACGCGGCCACCTCGACGGCACGCAAGCGCGTTCGCGCGCAACGACATCGACGATGCGCGGGCGGGGTCGGTCACGAGCCTCCCCCGAACACGTACTGGCGTCGTCCCATGAGGAACAGGAAGATCGGTGCCCCGATCAGTCCGGTCACGATGCCCAGCGGCATCTCGCGCGGTGCGGCCGCCACCCGCGAGATCACGTCGACCCACACCAGGAAGAGCGCACCGCCGCAGACCGCCACCGGCAACATCGCGCGGTGGGTGGCGCCGACCAGGAGCCGCGCCGCGTGCGGGACGATCAGACCGACGAAGCCGATGCCGCCCGCCACCGCGACGAGCACGCCGACCAGGAGACCCTGGACACCGAACAGCGCGTTGCGCATCGCGCGTACCGGCACGCCCAGCGACGTCGCGGTGTCGGTGCCGGCCGCGTAGGCATCGAGCCAGGAGTGGATGGCGAGCATGGCCACGACGGTGACCAGCACGACCGCCCCGGCGATCTGCACTTTCGCCCAGGTGGCGCCCGCGACGCTGCCGAGCATCCAGAACATCACGTTGTCGGCGGCGTGCGGGTCGGCGGCGGTGAACACCAGCAGCGACGACAACGCCATGAACGCCGAGGACAACACCACCCCGGACAGGATGAGTCGCAGCGCGGTCAGCCCGCCCTGGGCGCGGGCCACCAGGTACACCGTGACGGTGGCGGCCAGCGCGCCGAGTAGCGCCCCGCCGGACAGCGCCCAGACTCCCAGTCCCGCGAGCACGCCGAGGGTCATCACCGCGGTGGCCCCGACCGCCGCGCCGGCGGACACACCCAGCAGATACGGCTCGGCCAGCGGGTTGCGGACCAGGGCCTGCATGAGTGCGCCGGCCAGCGCCAGCCCGGCTCCGACCAGCGCGGCCAGCACGGACCGGGGCAACCGGAGATCCCAGATGATGACGGCGTGCGCGGAGTCGAGCTCGGCCCCGGTCATTCGGCCGACGACGGTGTGCCACACGTCGCGGACGGGGATGGTCTCCGCGCCGAAAGCGGTGGCCAGGGCGATGCTGAGAAGGGTGAGGACGAACAGTACTGCGGCTAGCGGCGTCGCCGGGAGTCGCCGGACCGACGGGGCGGTCGCGCTCTCGGTCGTGCCGTCGGTACGACGGGACACGGGTGGTACTGCCTATCGGTCTGGGTATCTGTGCGCGAGATACACGATGGACTCGAGCGAGAACGGCCGGTAATCGGACTCGGGATCGTGGCGCCGGCGCCTTCCCGGGTCGCCCCGGTGTCCGCGCCGAATCCGTCCCCCATACCGTTGCGCGCCAGTCCCGGATTCACACCGGGTTCCCTGACACCCACGTGTGCGGGTGTGACCGTTCTCGGGGCTGAACATACCAACAACGATTCGCTACACCTGAGTCAGATGTCGCAGTTCGTGGTTCTGGGCGCAACGATGCGCGACATCGGTGCCCGGACAGCCGACACGCGAGCACCTACGCTGGGGGCCGACGATCGATGAACCCGACGCGGAAACGGTGAAGCGATGGACGTACGAGACACGAAGCTGGCCATCATCGGGGCGGGTGCGGTGGGCACCGCGATCGCCTACTCGTCCCTCATCCGAGGTGTCGCACGGACCATCGCCCTCCTCGACATCAACGCTGCCAAGGTGACCGCCGAGGTGCTCGACATGTCGCATGGCCTCGAGTTCGTGCCCCGCGCGGACATCATCGGATCCGACGACGTGTCGGTGTGTGCGGACGCCGACGTCGTCGTGTTCACCGCCGGCGCGAAGCAGAAGCCCGGGCAGTCGCGCCTCGAATTGGCCGAGGCGACAATCGGTCTGACACGCGCCATCCTCCCCGGGGTCTTGGCGGTGGCCCCGAACGCGATCTATGTGATGGTCACCAATCCCGTCGACATCGTCACCTACGCCGCCCAGGAGATCAGCGGGCTGTCACCGCACCAGGTCTTCGGCTCGGGCACGGTGCTGGACTCGTCCCGGCTGCGATTCCTGATCGCGCAGCACTGCGGGGTCGCGGTGCAGAGCGTGCACTCCTACATCGTCGGCGAACACGGCGACAGTGAGATCCCGCTGTGGAGTTCGGCGTCGATCGGGGGCGTGCCGCTCACCTCGTGGACGCCGCTGCCCGGCCGTCCGGCGATGGACGCCGTTGCGCGCGAACGTATTCACCACGAGGTCGTACATGCCGCGTACACCATCATCGAGGGCAAGGGGGCGACGAACTACGCGATCGGTCTGGCCTCGACGCGCATCGTCGAGGCGATCCTGAACAACGAACACCGGGTGCTGCCGGTGTCGACGAGGGCGGACGGCATCGAGGGGCTCGACGGCGTGTGCCTCTCGCTGCCGACCGTCGTCGACCGCGGTGGTGCCCAGACCCGGCTCGATGTCCCGCTGTCGGACTCCGAGCGGGCGGGTCTGCTGGCATCGGCGGAAACGCTGCGCGGGATGCAGGCGCGGTTCGGGTTCTGACGTCACACGGGGACGGTCCCGCGCAAGAACTCGAGCTGATCGGCGACCACCCGCTCGAAGTCGGCGCCGACGTAGATGTCGAAATGTCCTGCCGGATAACGAATCACTCGCGCTGCCGGGGCGCGGCGGGCGTACCGGGCAGTCGGTCCGGCCGGCGCCACGGTGTCCTCGTCGCAGATGCACACGAGCGTGGGACAGGTGAGCTTTCGCAATGCCCGACCAGGCGTGTGCAGCGGGATGGCGAGACCGGCCCGCGCGGCGACCTCGTTGATGAACTCCAGGTCGTCGGGCACCAGCGGCAGGTATCCCGACACCGCGTCGGGTGCCGTCATCAGGGCGGCCGAGCCGGACGCACCGGCGAGGCCGACGGTGACCGGCGGACGGCCCAGTGCCGAACCCGCCAGATCCGCGAGCGCGCGCACGGTCACCTTCGCCCCGGACACCACCCCCAGGGCGGCGGTGGAGGCTGTTCCACTGGTGAAGGGGCACTGGGAGATCACCGCGGCCACCCGGCCGTCGCGTTCGCCCGCGACCAGGACGTGTCCGCCGCCGAAGGACGTGCCCCACAGCACTATCCGTGAGGTGTCGACACCGCTGAGTGTTCGGGCGAAGGCGATTGCCGCGGCCCAGTCGTCGAGTTGGCGGCGAATGGAGAGCAGCTGTCGCGGTTCGCCGTCGCTGTCACCGAAGTGGCGGTAGTCGAACACCAGGCACGAGTATCCCGCGGCGGTGAAACGCTCGGCGAACGCGTCCAGGCGCATCCGCCGGACCGCACCGAGCCCGTGTGCCATCACGATGACCGGTGCCGGAGTGGTTCCCTCGGGCCGGTACCACCAGGCCCGGCATGTCGTCCCGGACGAATCGAACTCGACGTCGTTCCTGCTCATCGTTCCCCCGCTGTCGGTGGTTGCCTGGCCGGACTGTACCAATACGCGTTGTCGAATGGCAGGCTCGTGGCAGGCTGTGGAAAGCGAGATGGAACCCGACGTCGACGCTGCTAGCGTCTGCCGTCGTGAAGAGATTGATAGCGGGGGCGTTGATCGCCGGAACAGCAGTATTCGGATTGGCCGTGGGCGCGGGTGATTCCGACGCCAAGATCAAGCCGGGTAACTACAAACATCAGCAGCTCATCTACGGGGTCATCCCGACCCCGGAGTCGAACGTCCGGGTCATCGGCAACGGTTTGTACACCGACTACTACGGACTCGGACCGTGGAATCTGTCGCGTCAGCAGATCCAGCACACGAAGAGTGGTGGCGTCGTCGCGTTGACCGCGGACCCGCCCGTGCAGTGGTACCAACGGGTCGAGTATCGGCGTACCAAGAACGGTTACACCGGTACGACGTACATCCTCGGCGGCATCCCGACCGGCAACGTCCTGCTCAAGGAGCAACCCCGCCGCTGACCCCGCGCCT
>NZ_JAMBDT010000087.1:0-22337 GCF_025143765.1 Gordonia sp. p3-SID1431 | reverse complement strand
GTTCACGAAGCTCGGACGGTTCGGGTCGAGTTGGATGTGTTGCGGCCGGAGCCCGGACTCGTTCAACAGCGGACGCAACGGCAGACCGCGCGGGAAGTTCATCGCGAACACGTCGATCCGCAGGCGGTGGCCCGGTTTGATGAGTGCCTCGGTCGGCAGCAGACCGATGTCGACACTCACCGGGCGGCCCGGCGCGACGCGTTGTCGTGACGCCAGCGTGAGCTCGTAAAACGGATCGATGACATCGCCGTTGGGCGCGAACTGCGACCTCGCGTCGTCGTATCCGCGCAGCGACGCCATCACCTGGCCGGAGGTCAGCACCTTCGACGTCCCGTCGGGAGCGACATCGTTGAGGGTGGCGGTCCAGTATCCGTCGGTGGCGTCGAGCACGGTGTTCAACCGCACGTTGGCGTACCCGGACACGCTGCGCGTCGTGGTCATCGGGGGAGTGGTGAACGTCAACGCCGCGCGCTCGGAGATGCGTGCGTCGAGAGCGCAGAACGGGAAGATCGCGAGTGCACCTGCCAGTTGCTGCGCGGCGTCGCGCGAACACATCGGCGCCAGTCCGGGCGCGATGGTCATCCGGGCACGAGATGCGGGAGCGGCCGGGGTCAGGCTGCCGTCACGGACCGCATGTGCCGCGGTATCGCTGCGCCGGTCGCTGAGGTAGAGCCGCTGGCGTTCCATCCCGGCGCGCGGAAACTGCTGCGCGGTGATCCACGAGTCGCCGACCTGCTTGAGGTTGACGGGACCGTATGCGTCGACACCGTTGTCGATTCCCTTGAGCCACTTGTCGAACCACGCCTTCTGCAAGACGTCCAACCGGGGTGGGGTGTTGCGCCTGCCCTCCTGGCCGCCGCCGATCGTGAGGTGATAGCCGTCGCCCATGATGAGTTGCTTCTGGCCCGGCGGCAGCGGGATCTTGTTGTACATCCGGACTTCACTGTTGGTGAAGAGGTCGAACCAGCCGCCGTAGATGAACGTCGGCGTGGTGATGCGGTCGGCGTGGTCGAGCCACGACGATCTCGGCTCGGAATTGTTGTCCAGCAACGCCTTCAGGTTCGGCGGCACCGACGGGATGTCGGGGGTGAGCAGAGCGGCGAACAGCTGTGGGTAGAAGGTGAACGGGTCGTAGATCCGGTCCGCCAACCACTTCCAGTCGAAGGTGCCGTTCAGCATCGACGCGACGTTCGGGATCATCTTGGTGGTGTTGACCAGCGTCAGCCACAGCGGGAGGAAGCCGACACCCAGAGCGCCGCCAGGCGCGACGATGTCGCGGATGAGGTCTCCGCCCGGCTCGACCGGGAAGATCGCCTTGAGTGCCTTCGGGTTCTTGTTCGCGGCCTGGATCTGGTTGATCGCCGAGTACGACACACCCGACATCCCGACCTTGCCGTTGGACCACCGCTGCTTCGACGCCCAGTCGATGACCTCGATGGTGTCGCGCTGTTCCCGCGACTGGAAGACGTCCCAGACTCCCTGCGAGAAACCGGTGCCGCGCACATCCACGACGACCTGCGTGTAGCCGCTGCGCACGAGATCGAAGTCGACGAGGAAGGTCTTCGCGCCGCCGTCGCGGATGGTGTGCGCGATGTCGTTGATGCCGTCGATGGGGGTGCCGGACAGGTTGATCGACCGCGCGATCTGCAGCAGGTAGGGCTCGAGCACCGGGTTCTGCATCACCGCGGAACCGACGGTGGTGATGAGCTTGGTGTAGGGCGTCATGTTGACGATGACCGGCGTCTTCGTCGACGTGGGACGCTCGCGAGCGTCGGCCGGGCGGTACACGTTGGCCCGGAGAACCGTGCCGTCGCTCATCCGGATCGGCACATCCCAGGTGACGTTGACGCCGGCATAGGGTTGCGGGCCGTCGTGGCTCGCCGCCCATCGCGCCCCGTCGGCGCCGCCGGTGGGTCCGACCGGGGCAGCGCCCGCCACGGCGATGGGCGCCACCAGCGCGACCACCGCGAGGATCACCCCGACCAGAACCCGCGCACTCTTCGACCCGCTCATGCACACCCCCGCATGTCATGCGCTGGAGCAATCCACGGTTTGTCCAGCGAAAAATTGATCAAGCGTCCACAACCTAACACCCCGCGGGTGACGTGGATCACCGGGTATCTCAGGCAACGCTCAGCATCACCGTCCGGACGGACGGACTCAGTTCACGCTGAGATCGATCGGGTGGGTCGCGAGGAGAGGTTTCGGCCAGGCCTGCCTGCGCAGGACGTCGAACCACACGTCCGATGCCGGCGGCGCGAGCAGGTCGCGGGGGAGTGCCGAGGCGACCATCCAGCTGAACTGGTCGAGCTCGTCGTCGAGTTGCCCGATGCCCCATCCGCTGTAGCCCGCGAAGATCCGGACACCCTCGAGGATCTCGGCGAGGGGCTCGGGGTCGGCGTCGAGATCGACCAGGACGACCCGGCCGTCGACCGGACGCAGGGCGGGCACGTCGTCGATGTCGGTGCCGGGTTTCACCACCCCCAGGCACAGCGCCGCCTCCTGGTTCACCGGCCCGCCCACATAGAGGGCGCGCGGCGAGGCCGCGATGTCGGTCCACTGCGGCAGGAGGTTGTGCACGGCGGTCTGGCTCATCCGGTTGAGGATGACCCCGAGACTGCCCGACTCGTTGTGCTCGATGACGTAGATGACGGTTCGGGCGAAGGTGGGTTCGATGAGATCGGTCGAGGCGATCAGCGCGGTGCCCGGGCGCACCCGCGGCGTGGGGTCGGCATCCCAGGGGACGCCGGGCATACGCGCACCACCACCGCTGTCCGCCGAGTGTTCTCCGGGGCGGGATTCCGGTGTGGGATCGTCTGCGTCTTCACCTCCGGCCACCCGACCATCATCGCACGTCCGTGGCCGACGACGTCCATCGTCAGCTCGGTAGGCTGGATCGGTGAGCAGCACCCAGGTGACCCGTGACCCACGCGGGTGGTCGGTGTTCGTCCACTCCCTCCGTTCGTCGCCGGGACTCGGCCGGTTGTTGTCGGTCCGGTTGTCCAGTCAGATCACCGACGGGATCTTCCAGGCCGCGCTGGTCGGCAGCATCCTGTTCAACCCCGAGCGCCATGCGGATCCGCTCGCGGTGGCCGGTGGCCTCGCGGTGCTGCTGCTGCCGTATTCGCTCATCGGCCCGTTCGCGGGCGCGTTGCTCGACCATTGGGATCGACGCAACGTCCTCCTGTACGCGAATCTGCTGCGCGGGCTGATCATCGGGCTCGTCGCACTGGCCGTCGCCTCCGGCGCACCCGATGTCGTGGTGCTGATCTCCGCCCTCGCCGCGACGGGTGCGAGCCGGTTCGTGGCGGCCGGACTGTCGGCCGGACTGCCGCACGTCGCGCGGCGTGAGGTGCTGGTCGCCACCAATGCGTTGTTCACCACATTGGGCGGCGCGATGCTCACCGTCGGTCTCGGCATCACCCTGGGACTCCGCGCGATCTTCGGCGACGACAACGTGGGCAGTGCCCTCACGATGATCGCCGGGATCGTGCTGGCCGTCGTCTCCGGCGGGCTGGCGCATCGGTTCCGACCGCTGCAACTCGGTCCCGATGAGCCCGACGACCCTGGTCGTTCGGCCGTGCACGCGGTCTCGGTCGGACTCTGGCACGGTGCCCGCGCCGTCGTCCACCACAAGACCGTGGCCGCCGCGTTGTCGGCGATCGGGGCCCACCGGCTGGTGTTCGGGATGAACACGCTGATGATCCTGGTGCTGACGCGCCAGATGGGTCCCGGCGACGGGGTCGACCGCGTCAGCGTGGTCATCGGTTTCACCGGCGCGGGGGCGCTTCTCGCCGCGGTCATCACGCCGATCGCGGTGGCACGGGTGGGCCGGTACGTGACGCTGCTCGCCGCACTGGCCGTCGGCGCGTTCGCCGAGCTGTCCGTACTCAGCTTCGAATTCGCGGTGATCTGCGGGTCGGCGTTCGTACTCGGACTCATCGGCCAGATCGCCAAGCTGTGTGGCGACGTGGCGATGCAGGTCGACGTGGATGACGCGGTGCGCGGACAGGTGTTCTCGGTGCAGGACGCGGTGTTCAACATCGCCTACGTGGGCGCGGTGACCGTCGCGGCGCTCGCGATCCCCGACGACGGCCAGGCGGTCGGGCTCGTCGTGCTCGGGGTGGTGCTGTACCTGCTCGGCATGCTCGTGGTGCGCCTCCTGCATCCGCGTGGGCACTTCTCCGCCGAGCCCACGCCGGTGCGACACACCGTCACCGACCCCGCCGCGTGAACCGCGGGTCCCGGTAGTCGTAGGCGGCGTCGGCCACGCCGTCCGCATCCAGGTCCACCAGAATCACATCGTGGCTGCCGTCCCCATCGGAATCGACGTAGAGCCGTTCGGCGACGATCCGGCCGCCCCGGTCGGCGCCGACGATCTCGACGTCGGGGTCGCCGTCGTCGTCGAGATCGACCCGGGTGACCTGCGCCGGCGGGGGTTGCGGAGTCCGCTCGGGGACGTCGCGCCGCGGCGGTTGTTCGCCGACGAGGTCGGCTCGCGCGACGGGCCGGTCCCAGAGACCGGCACCGGAGTCGCGGTAGAAGGCGTCGGGCTCGCCGTCGTCGTCGGTGTCGAGCGCGGCGACGTCGGCGACACGGTCGGCGTCGGTGTCCCACATCGCGTCATCGCGACGGCCGTCGCCGTCGAAGTCGAGCCCGATCGCGTCCAGGACATCGGACCGCGGATCCCCGAGCGCGAGGTCGGCGGACCCGGACCAGCGCGTCGTCGGACCGTCGCCGGTCCCGAAGAAGTACTCGATCGCCGGGTCCATGAGGTCTTGGACGCAACGGGGCCCAATCCGGTTCCCATCGATCGGTTCCCGCTGTGCGGTTCCCGATGGGTGTGGACACCTCGACCACCCGGTAGGTTGTGGCCCATGTACGTCAGCGATCTCGGCGAGCAGTGGCATGCGGCCCGGCTCGAACCAGCCCTGGCACATCTCGACTCTGCTTCGGCGGGCCGCTCGTCGTACGCACTGATCGGCGCGATGACCGCGCACCTCTGGCGGGAGACCGAACGCGGGTCGTATGTCGCCGCCGACGACCGCGCCGAGGAGATCGCGCGCGACACAAGGAATCTCGCTGCCCTGATCGGACACACCGGCGACGAGGTGGTCTTCCGTGAGAGCGCCCGCGCCGCTCTGCGCGCCCTCCTCACCAACTGGAGCCTGCCCGTCACATCGACCGTGTGGGTGGCGAAGAACGAGTTCGGGCCCAACCTCGAGGAGTTCGAGCGCCGCGGGTACGCGGTACGGACCATGCCCGACGGGGACGTCTACGGTCACGTCGACACCGACGCGCTCGAGAACATGCTGCAGTTCGAGCAGCCCGACTTCATCCACGTCTGCCACATCGGCTCGATGTCCGGTGTGGTGCAGCCGGTCACGCGGATCGTCGAACTCGCGCATCGGGCCGGTGTGCCCGTCGTGGTGGACATGGCGCAGTCGGTCGGTCACGTCCCCACCGTCACCGGTGCCGACGTCGTCTACGGCACCAGCCGCAAGTGGCTCACCGGCCCGCGTGGCGTCGGGTTCGTCGCGGTGCGTCGAGACTCGTTGCGGCCGGTACGAATCGACGGTTCCGAGGCATTCATCGCCGGTCGCCTCGGACTCGGTGTCGCGGTCCGCGAGTTACTCGAGATCGGCCAGCAGCGCGTCTTCCGCGAACTCGCGAAGATCGGCCGGGTCACCCGCGAACGACTCCACGGCATCGCGAGCTGGGAGGTCCTCGAACCGATCGACGAGCCGTCGGCGATCATCACCCTCGCACCCCCGCCCGGATGGCAGTTCGACGACGTCGCCGCGGCCCGCGACAAGCTGCTGTCACTCGGTGTCCTCGTCACCGCCGCGGACACCTGGCGCGCTCCGCTGGCGACCGAGCATCCGGTGCTCCGGATCAGCCCGCACCTCGACGTACGCCGGTCCGAACTCGACCGCGTCGCAGACGCGTTGCGCACGATGGGTTACTGACGCTCACCCAACGCCGAGCGCGCTCACCCGAGGATCTCGCCGACGATCCGCTCGATCTCCGGCCGTGCCGCGTCGGCGTCGCCTCGCACGAGGCCGATCCGCGTGCGCCGGTGCAGGATGTCGTCGGCGTCGAGGGCACCTTCGTGCGTGATCGCGAACTCGATCTCGGCGCGGGTGACGTCGATGCCGGGGACGATCGGATCCAGGGGACCGGCGAGAACAGCGGCGTCCACCACCGCCGGCGCCTCCCCGCCGAACCGCTGCACGAGCGAAGCCGGCAGACCCTGCTCGCGCGGATTCCGTAGGGCTCCGACCAGCGGGGTCGTGGCCGTGACACAGTCCCCGGCGGTGAGGTCGGTGGTCGCGAGCGCGGCGTCGACGGCGTCCTGGGCCATGCGCCGGTAGGTGGTGAGCTTGCCGCCGAGGACGTTGACGAGACCATCGCCGCGGACGCCGACGTGGTGCTGCCGCGAGACGTCGGCGAGGACCTCGGAGTCGCGGCCGCCGCCGCGGGTGTCGACCAACGGTCGCAGACCCGCGAACGTGCCGATGATGTCCGAGCGATCCAACGGCCGTGCAAGAGCGGGATTCACGGCGTCGAGCAGGAAGTCGATCTCCGACTCGTCCGGCATCGGGACGTCGGGGATCGGCCCGGGCGCCGCGACATCGGTGAGGCCGATGTAGACGCGCCCCAGCTGCGCGGGGATCACGAAGACGAACCGCGACACCGAGGTGCTCAGCGGCGTCATCAGCGCGGCGTCGGGGAATCCCAACCGCGCCGCGTCGACGACGAGATGCGTTCCCCGACTGGGATGTACGGCGAGTGCATCATCGATGCCGCCGGACCAGACACCGGTGGCGTTGACGACCATCCGCGCGCCGACGTCGAAGCTCTCACCGGTCAACTGATCGGTGAGGGTGGCCCCGCGGCCGTCCACGCGCTCGGCCCGCACCCGGGTGCAGACGGATGCGCCGTAGCCGGCCGCCGTACGTGCGAGGGCGACGACGAGCCGAGCGTCGTCGACGAGCTGACCGTCGGCGGTGGAGATACCGCCGCGCAGACCGTGGGGGGACACCGCCGGGAAGCGGGCGAGGGTCTCCAGCGCCGACACCCGGGTCGGCGGCGGCAACAGCGAGTCGGGGGTACCGGCGTTGCGTCGGAGCACATCTCCCGCGCGGAGGCCCAATCGGATGATCGAGGTTTGCCTGCCGCCACGGTCGGGGATGATCTGGCGGAGGGGAGCGATCAGATGCGGAGCGATGGCGGTCATCAGATGATGACGTTCGACGGCACTTTCGCGCGCGATCCGCAGATCACCCCTGGCCAGGTAACGGAGACCACCGTGGACGAGTTTGCTGCTCCAGCGCGAGGTTCCGGCCGCGAGGTCGTCCTTCTCGACGAGCGCGACGCGCAGGCCACGGGTCGCGGCGTCGAGCGCCACACCGGCGCCGGTCACACCGCCGCCGATGACCAGCAGATCCAGGGGATCGCCGGACGTCAGACGGTCGAGCGCACGACGACGGGTGTCGGCGGACAGGGTCGCCATCAGACTCGCACCGCGCGACCGGCGCTCACGACGTCATCCGTCGACGCCCGCATCGGCCGGACGCAGATACCCGGCCAGCATCTCGTGCAACTCGGTGCTCCAGCCCTCGGCGATGATGTCGGAGACCAGCGCCCCGGACTGGAGGAACGACTGCGCGATCAGCAGCACCATCGCCGCCATCCGTTTGGCGTCACCCGCCCGGACGTGGCGCCGTTCCTGGGCCTGGGACAGCATGTCCGAGAGAATCGCGAGCGCCCCTTGCTGACTCGTACCGAGACGCTCGAAGACGTACGGCGCCATGAAGTCTCGCTGCTCGCGCCACAGCGAGGCGATCAGTTCGTCGTCGCGGAGCGCGCCGACGACCGCGACCACCCGATCGACGAGCGCATCCAGATCGGCGGGTTCGCCTCGTCCGCCGATGGCGTCCTCGACGACCCCCAGGACCTCGCGGGTCAACAGCCCGCGGATGATCTCGTTGATGTCGGGCCACCGGCGGTACACCGTCGGTCGGCTCACGCCTGCTTGTCGGGCCACCTCGGAGACAGTCACCTTGCGTCCGCCGCTACGCAGCAGACAGCTCCGTGCTGCATCCAGAACGAGATCCCCGATCTCCTCGTTACGGATTGCCATGATGTGTAACACTGTAACGGATCACTTGAACGGCGGGGGGCCGACTCATATGACTATCGAACACGCCACACTCGTGGCCAGTCCGTACGCACGGCACGGAACGGGCCTGCGCGTCGCCCACGACGCCGCAGAACTGCTGCGTGCCCGCGGCGTGAAGGTGGAGATCATCGTCGGCGAGGACATCGCCGACGCCGCCGATCTCGCCGGCAAGGCAGCCCGCGGGGACACCGACGTCCTCGTCGTCGTGGGGGGCGACGGCACGGTGCGTCTGACGGTGGAGGCCACGATCGGGTCGGGCAAGCCGCTGGCCGTCATCCCGGCCGGGAGCGGGAACGACTTCGCCCGCAACCTCGGCATCCCACTGGAGCCGGCCGACGCCGTCGAGGTCATCCTGGCCGGCCACCGGCGACCCATCGACCTCGGCCGGGTCAGCTTCCCGGACGGGCAGACCGCGCTGTTCAGCACGGTCGCCGCCACCGGGTTCGACGCCGCGGTCACCGCGCGGGCCATCGACATGCGCCGGCCGCGCGGACAGTCCCGGTACACGATCGCGGCGCTCCTCGAACTACTCGCTCTGCGGTCGCGTCACTACCAGGTCCGCGTCGACGACCAGGCCGTCGAATCCGACCTCATCTTCGCCGCGATCGGCAACACCACGTCGTACGGCGGTGGCATGAAGATCACGCCGCAGGCGTCGATCACCGACGGCCGGCTCGACGTGACCCTCGCGCTCAACCCACCGCGGCTGGCACGTTGGACGATTGCGCGCGTCTTCCCGAAGGTGTTCTCGGGCAAGCACATCGACAGTCCGAACGTCCGGACCATGCGCGGCGCGGAGGTCGAGCTGTACTGCGATCCGCCGGCCCTCGTGTCGGTCGACGGTGACCTCGTCGGCGAGCTGCCGGCGGTCTTCGAGGCGGTACCGCACGCGATCGAGGTGTTCGCGCCGGCGAGCTGAAACGCCCGGGGCGTCTCGCAGTCCTCACTGACCGCTGCGCGCCGCCCACCATTCGCGAAGGGCATCCTCGGCTTCGTCGCGGCTGAGCGGTCCACGGTCCAGGCGTAGCTCCTTCAGATGACGCCACGCCTGTCCGACGATCGGACCGGGCGGCACGCCGAGGAGTTCCATGATCGCGTTGCCGTCGAGGTCGGGCCGGACCTTCTCGAGATCCTCGGCCGCCTGTAGGTCGGCGATCCGCTGCTCGAGACTGTCGTAGTTCTGCTGCAGCCGCCGGGCGCGCCGCTTGTTGCGGGTGGTGCAGTCGGCGCGCACCAGCTTGTTCAGCTTGTCGAGTAGGGGACCGGCATCGGTGACGTACCGGCGGACGGCCGAGTCGGTCCACGCGCCGTCTCCGTAACCGTGGAAGCGCAGGTGCAGGAAGACCAGTTGCGCGACGTCGGACACCACCGCCTTCGGATACTTCAGCGTCCGCATACGTTTGCGCACCATCTTCGCGCCCACGACCTCGTGGTGATGAAAGCTGACGCCACCCCCCGGTTCGTGCCGCCGCGTCGCGGGTTTGCCGATGTCGTGCAACAGGGCCGCCCAGCGCAGCACCAGGTCCGGATCGCCGTCCTCGAGATCGATGGCCTGGCGGAGCACGGTCAGGGAGTGCTGGTAGACGTCCTTGTGCTGGTGGTGCTCGTCGATGGTGAGCTTCATGCCGGGCACCTCGGGCAGCACCCGCTCGGCCAGACCGGTCTCGACCATGGCGTCGATCGCCTCGATCGGGAACTCGCCGCAGATCAGTTTGTCCAGCTCGGTGCGGATGCGTTCGACGGTGATGCGTTCGATCTCGCCGTTCATGTCGGTGATCGCCTGCCACACGCGCGGCGCGAGCCGGAATCCCAGCTGGGAGACGAACCGCACGGCGCGCAGCATGCGCAGGGGGTCGTCGCCGAAGGACTGTGCAGGCGTGGCGGGGGTGTCGATGACCCCGGCCAGCAGGGCGGTCATCCCGTCGAGCGGGTCCCGGAAGTCCTGGGCGCCCGCCGAGCCGATCCGGACCGCCATCGCGTTGACGGTGAAGTCCCGTCGGATCAGGTCGTCGTCGAGGGTCTTGCCGAACGTGACCTCGGGATTGCGGCTGACCTGGTCATATGAGTCCGCGCGAAACGTCGTGATCTCGATCAGGTGGTCGCCCTTGCGGACCCCGACCGTGCCGAACTCGATGCCGACGTCCCAGAACGCGTCGGCCCAGCCGCGGAGGAGCTGCGACACCGTTTCCGGGCGCGCATCGGTCGTGAAGTCGAGGTCGTTGCCCAGACGCCCGAGAACCGCGTCGCGCACCGAGCCGCCCACCAGGTACAGCTCGTGGCCGGCGGTCTCGAACAGCTTGCCGAGGGGCACGAGGACGTCGTCGAGGTCGCGCAGTGCGATCGCCGCGGCGGCGAGCAGGCGGGTGCGCCGTTCCGGGTCCGCCGAGTGCACCTGGTCCGGCTGGGCTGCCCCATTCCGGAATGGCCCAGACGCCGCCGCACCGGACGAGGAAGTGTCGTTCACGGCTTGCCACCCTACCGTCGTGACCCGCGACGACGACGCCGCACAGCTCGTCGGCGACGACTCATACACCCCCGGCGCACTCGCGACACTGCGAATCCACAACCTACGCGCCCTCGGAGGCGTCCGGACAAACTGCAGGTGACCAGCCGCTAGCATCGTGGAGTGTCCACCGATTCCTCGACCAACCCTTCAGACGTCAGCGGCGTCTCGTCGGGTGCGCACGGTGAGGGTGGCGGACAAGGCGAGCAGAATGCCTCCGGCCAGGGGCGTCGTGCCCGGCGCGGCCGACGCCGCCGGGGCCGGCGCAAGTCCGAGAACCGAGGTGCGGCGCCCGCTCACACCCCGACGGCGCACAGTCCGCACGGGCACAAACAGGGCGGTCATGCCCAACCCAAGAACAAACAGCCGACTCCCGGCCAGGCGGGCTCGCGGCCGGGCCACAAACCCGGCTCGCCCAACCCGGCCTCCGAACCGGCACCCAGCACTCATCACCCGACTCCCAATGACCTCGCCCGCGCCCGGGCCGCCGATCCCGCGTGCCCGGATCCGGTCGAGGCCGAGCCCGTCGACAAGCTCCCGGTCGATCCCGATCGTGCGCGACCCCGCGTCACCCCGCCGAAGCCGTCGGACATGGTCGCCGTCAGCGCCAAGCTGACCAAGACCGGTTTGACCCAGGCCGGCGGCAAGGCGTCGAAGGGTCGACGGCGCGCGGCTCGGGCCGACCGTGCGTCCGAACGCCCGGCTGCCGAGCGCGTCCATCCCGACCGCGCGGGCAACGAGAAACTCCGCACCGTGCGCGAGACCTCGGCAGGGGGGCTCGTCATCTCCGACCTCGACCTCCCCGTCGACCAGTTGTCGGCCGCGCTCATCGGTCGCGTCGACCGTCGCGGCCGCACCATGTGGTCGCTGCCCAAGGGACACATCGAAACCGGCGAGACCGCCGAGCAGACCGCCATCCGCGAGGTCGAGGAGGAGACCGGGATCCAGGGCACGGTGGTGGCCCCGCTCGGCAAGATCGACTACTGGTTCGTCAGCGAAGGTCGTCGGATCCACAAGACCGTGCATCATTACCTGCTGCGGTGCACGGGCGGCGAGCTGTCCGACGCCGACTACGAGGTGTCCGAGGTGGCCTGGGTGCCGTTACACGAGCTCCCGCGTCGGCTCACGTACTCTGACGAGCGGCGACTCGCCCGGATGGCCCGGGGTGTGATCGCCGAACTCGCCGCCGACCCCACCCGGCTGGCCCAGTCCGAGGCCGACAGCATCCGCACCGAACCCAACGCCTATGAGAAAGCCGCCGCCGCGCGCAACCAGCGCCGCAACGAGCCACCGCCCCCGGTTCGTCCGCGCCGGCGCCGGCGCCGTCCACGACGGCCCGCGGCCGGCGATGGCTGAGCCGCGCCCGTCCGCCGCCGAGCCCCGTTCGTCTCGTTCTCTCGCCTTCTCGCATGCGCTGCGGTCCGGCGCGCTCGCGACGCTGGCCTCCGCCGTGGTCCTGGCCGTTCTCGGTCTGATGGTCCTGTCCGGCGCGGTGGGACCGGCGTCGGCGGCGCCGGAGACGGCCACCAGCGATTCCGACGCCGGATCCGGCGCGTCGGACCGGTCACCGAGCCGCTTCGCCCGCATCGTCATCGATTCGATGACCCCGAACATCGTGACCACGACCAGCCGGCCGGTGGTCACCGTCAGCGGACGCGTCGACAACGTCGGCGACCGGTCCATCACCGACCTGACCATCCGGCTCGAGCGCGGCGATCCGGTGGCGTCGGCCGCGGGCCTGCGCACCGACCTCGCCGACGACGATCCGGCCGTCGCCGTGGCCGGCCCCTTCGAAGCGCTGTCCGACTCGCTCGCCCCTGGCGAGAGCGTCGGCTTCCGCATGTCGATGGCACTCTCGGCCAACAACGGTCCCGACGGCCAGGGCCTGGCCATCTCCCAGCCCGGCGTGTACCCGATGCAGGTCAACGTCAACGGCACCCCGGAGTACGGCAACACCGCGCAGGTCGCGGGATCGCGGATGCTGCTGCCGGTGTTGTCCCTGCCACCCGACGACACCCGGGCCGCCGGTTACGTCGACCCGTCCACCGAGTACTCCTACGCCGACCCGGTCGTCGGGCTCGGGCCGGACGGGTCGGTGTCGGCGAACCTGTCCAGTCCGGCACGCTTGACGATGGTGTGGCCGTTGGCCGCCCCGCCGCAGCTCGCGCCGGGTGTGCTGGGCGGCAACACCGAACCGGTCCGGTTGATCAACGAGAACATGGCGCGGTCGCTCGCCGATGGCGGCAGACTCGCCGAGCTACTCGCCGCGCTGCAGCGGGTCGTCGGGGAACCCCCACCCGCACAATCGGATTCGGTGACATCGGACACGCCGCCATCCGAGACACCGGAGAACCCGGAACCGAGCGCACTGCCCGGTTCGGAGAAGCTCGCCGACAGCATGTGCCTGGCGATCGACCCCGACCTCGTCGTCACGGTGCGCGCGATGTCGCTGGGGTACGAGGTGTCCGACAATCCCGCCGATCCGAGGTCGACGACCCGGCCCGGTAGCGGCGTGGACGCCGCCGGTCGCTGGCTCACCGGCCTGCGATGGATCGCGCAGCGGATGTGCGTGGTGGCCCTGCCGTACGCGCAGGCCGATCTGACCTCCCTGACCCGGATCGGCAACACCGGCCTCACCGAGGCCGCGCTGCGGTCACCGGCCGACATCATCGACACCGTGCTCGGCGTCCGGAGCGTGCGCGGTCTCTCGATCCCCGCCCTGGGGGCGATCGACGCCGACGGCGCCGCCGCCCTCACCGAGGCCGAGATGACCGCGACCGCGGTGTCGTCGAATTCCGTCGCGCCGGTCGGTCGCCGCGACGCCGCCGGCCGCTACCGGATCGGTGACCTCGCCGCCCAGACCTACGACGCACCTGTGACCGCCTCGTTCGCCGCGCTCGGTACGGCGCCGTCCACCCCCGCTCTGACGCCTCCGAGTCAGCGCGTCGACCTGTCCGACGAGTCCGAGGGAAGCAGGCGCCAGAGCGCGATCGGTGCCCTCGCCTATCCCGCGATCGCCGCGCCGGAACCCGGTCCGACCGCACCCGGGGCACGCCCGTCGCCCGACCCGGTCGTCGGCAGATCGGCGTTCCTGATGCCCCCGACGTACTGGTCGCCCACGTCCGCCGACGCCGAGGCCCTGTTCACCACCGCACGGCTGCTCCTCGAATCGGGTGCCGCGACACCGGCTCCGCTGTCGACGCTGGCCGCCGACCTCGATTCCGCGCCCGAGCAGGCGCGGCTGATCGACCCGCCCGGGGTCGGTCCGGTGGGCGAGGTGGGCTCGGTGCTGACGAGCGACGCGACCGGATCGATACGACGCAATGTCGAGGACAGCTGGCAGTTCGAGGGCGCCCTGGTGCGCTCGGCGGATGTCGCCGCCACCCCCGAGCGGTACATGTCGCCGCTGCGCGAGGACCAGCTCCGGGCGATCCGCTCCCCGGATGCCCAGGGGTCGGCCGTCTACACCCACCTGCGGCGCGCGCAGACCGAACGCATCGACGCCGTCGCGTCGACCCTGTACCGGATGTCGCAGTCGGTCACCATCCTCGATCCCGGCGGTCGTTACACGCTGGCTTCCGAGCGGAGTCCGCTGCTGCTGGTCGTGAGCAACGACCTCGCGCTCCCGGTGCGTGCCCGGATCACCACGTCCGAGCCGGCGGGCATCGAGATCGGCGACCTCGGGGTGATCGAGATCCCGGCGCGCGGAACCCGGCAGATCCAGCTGCCCACCCAGGGCGACGCCTCCGAGGCGATCAGTGTGCAGATCCGGTTGTCGACGGTCACCGGCGTGCCACTGGGCCAGCCGATCAGCCTGTCGGTGCACACCAACGCGTACGGCAAGCCGCTGTTCTACATCACGATCATCGCTGCGGCAGCGCTGGTCCTGCTCACCGCGCGTCGGTTGTGGCATCGTTTCCGCGGCCAGCCCGATCCCGCCGACGCCGACCGTCCCGAACCCGACGAACTCGAGCGATTGCTTGCCGGAAGCGGGTATCAGGAGCGACGCCGTACCCTGCAGAGCGAGGGTCGGACGTACGGCGAGGAACCGGGCGATGACCCTCCATGACCGACATCACCACGACCCGAGGACGGCGGCCCTAGCGACGTGACCTGGAACGATGAGCCGCGTGCACCGCGGTCGGGGACACCCGGCCCGGTGCCGCCCCAGCGTCCCGAGCGCGCCGCACCCCGGCGGATTCCGCCGAACCGGGTTCCGGGTGGCCGGGTGCCTCCGACGCGGATCCCGCCCGGGTCCCCGGATCCGGGACCCACCGCGCCACGGCCTGCCGCACCAGGATCGCCCGACGCGCGGTCTGCGGCCCCACGACCCGCGCCGCCGCGACCGGGCGGGCGGGCACCCTCGGCCCCGCGTCCGCCCGCGCCATCGGCACCTACTCCACCGGCACCCACGCCGGCCCGGCCGGACGTGTCACCGGCCCAGAACAACACGCGGGTCATGACCGCGTCCGACCCCCGCCGACCGTCGAACGGTCCGGTGGCCGCCGGCGCGGTGTCCGTCCAGAAGGCACCCGACGAGAAGGCGCCCGAGGGGAAGGCGTCCGACGGGAAAGCGTCGTCGACCGGTCTGGCGCGGGACTCGGACTCGAGCATCCTGCGCACCAGCGGGTCGATCGCGATCGCCACCCTGTTCAGTCGCATCACCGGCTTCCTGCGGACCGTGCTCATCCTCGCGATGCTCGGCCCTGCCATCGCCTCGGCGTTCCAGGCGGCCGACGTGCTGCCGAACATGATCGCCGAGGTCGTCCTCGGCGCCGTGCTGACCGCGATCGTCATCCCGCTGCTCGCCCGGGCCGAGGCCGAGGACGACGACGGCGGCGAGGGTTTCATCAACCGGATCTTCACCATCACCGTCGTCGTCCTCGGGACCGCGACGGTCGTGGCGGTGATCGCGGCGCCGCTGCTCACCTATCTGAACCTGGGGGACGGGCAGGTCAATCGCGAGCTGTCGACCGCGCTCGCCTACCTGCTGCTGCCGGAGATCCTGTTCTACGGCCTGTCCGCGTTGTTCATCGCGATCCTCAACCTGCGCGGCTACTTCAAGCCGGGTGCGTGGGCGCCCGTACTGAACAACGTCGTGCAGATCACCACTCTCGTGCTCTACGCGGTGGTGCCCGGCGAGATCACCCTCAACCCCGTCCGGATGTCCGATCCGCAGCTCCTGGTGCTCGGCATCGGTTGCACGACCGGTGTCGTGCTCCAGGCGCTGATACTGGTGCCGTTCCTCCGCAAGTCGGGGGTGCGGCTGCGCCTGCAGTGGGGGATCGACGCGCGCCTGCGCCAGTTCGGGAACATGGCCGTCGCGATCGTCGCGTATGTGGCGCTGCTCCAGGTCGGCCTGATCGTCACCTACCGGATCGCATCGTCGGCCGACGCGTCGGGCGTCAGCATCTACTTCACCCACTGGCAGTTGTTGCAGCTTCCGTACGGCGTGCTGGGCGTGACCATCCTGACCGCGATCATGCCGCGACTGTCGCGCAACGCCACCGCCGACGACACCAAGGCGGTCGTCGACGATCTGTCCCTGGCGACGCGACTGACGATGGTCGCCCTCGTCCCGGTCGTGTCGTTCATGACGTTCTTCGGACCGGCCATCGCCATCGCCGTCTTCAACTTCGGCAAGTTCGACGCCGCCTCCGCGTCGCAGCTGGGTTCGGTGCTGTCGTGGGGTGCGTTCACCCTCATCCCGTACTCGATGACCCTCGTCCAGCTGCGCGTGTTCTACGCCCGCGAGGACGCGTGGACCCCGACGTTCATCGCGCTGGGCATCACCGTGGTGAAGGTGGTGTCGTCGTACCTGGGGCCGGTGCTCTTCGACGATCCCGAACTCGTCGTGCGCTGGCTCGCGCTGTCCAACGGGTTGGGCTATCTGGTCGGTGCCGTCGTCGGGCACTTCCTGCTCCGCAGCCGTCTTCGCGGGGCCCGGCTCTCGGATGTGGCACGCACGTCCGTCGTGACCCTGGCTGTCTCGATCGGGGTCTCCGCCACCGTGTGGGCAGTCGCGAAACTCACCGGCCTCGACGACATGATCGGCTGGCTGGGCAAGGTGGGGTCGGTCCTCTACCTCGGGCTGACCGCCGCGGTGGTGCTCGCGGTGACCTACGCCGGTCTCGCCGCGGCCCGCGTACCGGATGTCGTCGCGATCGGGCTGGCCGTACGCCGTCTGCTCGGCCGGTTCATCCCGGCGCTCGCCCCGCCGCCGCAGCCCGAACGTGAACAGTCACCGGCGATCACAGTTCAGTTTCCGCGCGTCACAGGCGACGAATCGCTCCCGTACTCTGGTCAGGTACAGGTGCTGCGCCGCTTCGACAGAGGTACCGCGACGTGGCAGTCGTACTCCGTACACTCCGGTGGCGCGATCGGCGCGACCCGGGATGTGCGCCCCATCCCCGAACGCGCGCCGGTACCGCGCGACATCAGATACCGCAGGAGAGGAGTCCGTCGCGTGAGTGACAGTGAGGTCGACACCACTGCTGCCACCGGGCCGCACGCCGAGCCCAGAGCCGGCGACGCACCCACTCCACCGACCCCGACTCCCGCCGCCGAGACCGGTGCGGCCGACAGCGCGGCGAGCCCACGCCGGCGCGGACCACGCCTCATCCCCGGTGCTGCGGTCGCCGGCGGCCGGTACCGACTGCTCGAGCAGCACGGCGGCACCCGCGGTCTGCAGTTCTGGCGGGCCCAGGACATCAACCTCGACCGTGAGGTCGCGCTGACCTTCGTCGACGCCGAGCAGCTCGCACCGCCGCCCGAGCGTGGTCAGGCCGCCAAGATGTCCGATCAGGGACCGCAGGCCGTGCTGTCGCGCACCCTGCGCCTGGGCCAGATCAACTCCGACGGGGTGGCACGGGTCCTCGACGTCGTCCGCGGATCGTCGGGCGGCATCGTCGTCGCCGAATGGGTGCCCGGATCGTCCCTGGCGGATGTCGCCGGGTCGGGACCGTCGCCGATCGGCGCCGCGCGGGCGGTGCGTTCACTCGCCGCGGCCGCCGAGATCGCCCACCGCTCCGGTGGCGCGCTGTCCATCGACCATCCCGACCGCATCCGCATCAGCCACGACGGCAATGCCGTGCTGGCGTTCCCCGGCACCCTCGCCGGGGACGACAAGGCGTCCGATGTTCGCGGCCTCGGTGCCGTGCTGTACGCGCTCCTGCTCAACCGCTGGGCGCTCGATCCCGCGGACGGGTCCCGGCTGATCACCACCGCCGACTCCACCGAGCCCGTGGGTGGGATCCCCGTGGCCACGCCCGGTGAGGACGGACAACCGGTCGAGCCGCGGCTCAGCAAGCCCGACATCCCGTTCGAGATCTCGGCGGTCGCGGCGCGCGCGCTCGACGGTTCCCGCGGGATCCGTACCGCGGCCACGGTCCAGCACGTCCTCGATCAGGCCACGGTCGTCGATCTGAACACCGACATGTTGCCGGCCATCACCGACGCCGACGCCCCGCCGCCGGTGAGCGTGGCGCCCCGACTGGGTGCCGGCGGCGACGAGAAGCCACCGCGCCGCAACCTGGCGTTGCTCATCGGCGCCGGACTCCTCGCGCTGTTCATCGTCATCGCGCTGATCGTGGGTGCCACCAACATCTTCGGCGGCAGCAGCGGTTCGAGCGACATCGACTCGATCCTCACCACGACCGAGCCCTCGCCTCCGCCCGGCGCCCAGCCGACGCCCGCGGCCCCGGCGGCCCCGCAACCCATTGCGCTGCAGTCGGTCTCGGTCGTCGACTTCTCCGCGCAGACACCGGACAACTCGGCGAACGTAGGCAACGTGATCACCGGCGCCGCCCCGCCGTGGCAGACCGACAACTATCGCGGGCGTCCGGACTTCGGCGGGCTCAAGCCGGGGCTGGGCCTCATGTTCGACCTCGGAGCGGAACGCCTGGTGCGGTCGGTCACCATCGAGAGTCCGACGCCCGGGATCAGCGTCGAGATCCGTACGTCGCCGTCGGCGCGTCCGGCGTTCGCCCGGACGACGACGGTGGCGTCGGGTCAGGTGGACCAGGCGTCCACCACGATTCCGATCGCCCAGCCGCCGACCACCCGCTACGTCATGGTCTGGCTCACGAGCCTGCCGAGTTCGGGAAGCGGCTATCAGGCCGAGATCTCGCGCGTCACGATGGCCGGCTGACGCACCGGTCGAGCACCTGACCGCGCCCCGCGATTATCGGCGCGTGCAACTCGAGGTCCGAGTTACGACCAACGAGTATGAACGACGACGGCACTCGCGTACGAGCGGGTCATGACGCAGATCCATCGGCGCGGTCTCCTGTACCGCTGCCCTCGACACCAGTGTCGAAATCCGCAGACACCGCGAGTGCGAAGAGCGCTCGACTGCCCGAACTCCGGCTCGAACACCTGGTCCGAGAGGCGACACGCCTGTTTCAGGAGTTCGGCTACCGCAACGTGAGCATGGAACAGATCGGTGCGACGGTCGGACTGACCGGGCCTGCGTTGTACCGACATTTCCCGTCCAAGCAGGACATCCTCGCGCAGGCGTTGACCGCGCAGGTGCGGACCGTCAGCCGGTTCATGGCCGATGCGCAGGAGCGCGGTGGCACTCCCGAGGAGCAAATCGGGTTGTTCTTCGACGCATTGGGTGACATGACCGCGCATCGAGATGTCTCCATCCTCTGGAACCGCGAACGATTGCACCTGGAGCGATCGGGCCTGTCCGAGTTGAATCGCTCCTTCGGGGGACTCGTGGACACGCTGGCGGCGAAGATCAGCGCCGCCCGACCCGCGGTCGACCCGGCGGGCGCGGAACTACTCGCGACCGCTGTCCTCAGTGTGTACTCGAGCACGGCCCGGATGCGTGGCTCACTGTCGGCCAAGCGCCTCATGCAGGTCCAGCGAGCGCTCACGGACTCGATTCTCGACTGTGACCTGGCCACGGCTCCTGTTGTGATGGGGACAGATGACGCACGATCACGTCGAAGTCCGATCGCCCGACGCGAACGAATCCTCGACGCCGCGACCGAGTTGTTCTTCGTACGCGGCTTCCGGAACGTTCGTATCGACGAGATCGCCGCCCACGCGGGCGTCTCGGTGGCGACCGTCTATCACGAGCACGCAGGGAAGACCGAGATCTTGTGGACGGTCATCCGTCGAGGCATCGAAGGCTTGTTGGGGACGTCGATCGCGGCACTCGACGGAGCCGCCGCCGGTGACACGCTCGACGTGCTCCTGCGCGTGTTCGTCGACTACTCGCTGGGCCCCAATGGGCGGGTGCTGGCCGTGGCAGTTCGGGACGCGGTGTATCTACCGGAAGCCGACCAGATCTCTCTCGGCCGCACCACCTCGGACTACTCCGCCGAGTGGACTACTGCCATCCGTGTGCGTACGCCCAGCCTGTCACAGGCCGATGCCAGGGCTCTGGAGCAGGCTCTGGCCGGGTTCGCCGGCCACGTGATCTCGTCCCCCGAGCTCCGCTCTCGGCCGGGCATCGACGGGCAATTGAGGAAACTGGCATATGCCATCCTGATACCGCGCGCTCGTATCTGACCGTGACGGTTCCCTCGGCCGACCCGCGGTACTCACGCGACAGCCTGACACGCGAGAAGGGTAGGACCGACCCGGGGGCCTCGGGCGCTTCGCCGTTCTCGGGGCGACGGTGGTGGCAGCAGGGCTCGGATACCTGTTCGCGGCAGACTCAGATGCACGCACCAGATTGCGTGAGTTGAGGTCTGGCTCATGAGCTTGGCGATCAGACGGGCGGTGCTCGGCATCCAGACCGCGCTCATCTCACTCGTCACGACGATCGGCACAGTGACCCCATATGGCGCCCGACTGACCTCGCCCTTGAGGTCGCTCCGTCAGATGCGTTCCGAGGATGCGCCAGTCGTCCCCGCCACCTGCTCTCCGACCAGGTCGCGTGGCGTCCATCCCGGCGGCCCGAAGACGTAGCCGAGGCGGGCGCGCCACGTCGACGCACCGCGCACATCCCGCGCGATCGCCGCATATTCGTGCGTCTGCAGTCGCAGGATGTTGTATGTGTCCACCGGTTTGGTCAGGCCGTAGCGGGGCCGGCGGATCTCCGGAGCGAACGTGCCGAACATCCGGTCCCACAGGATGAAGACCCCGCCGTAGTTGCGGTCGAGGTACTCGGGGTCGCAGCCATGGTGTACCCGATGATGCGACGGTGTGTTGAGCACGAATTCGACGGGTGCCCACAGTTTTCCGATCCGCTCGGTGTGAATCCAGAACTGGTAGATGAGATTCAGCGAGTAGGCGGCGAACACCAGTGCGGGCGGGATGCCGAGGAGCGGTAGGGGGATCCACATCAGCACCGCGGCGCTGATGTTCCACTTCTGCCGCAGCGCCGTCGCGAAGTTGAAGTACTCGCTGGAGTGATGGGCCTGATGGGTCGCCCACACCAGGCGGACCCGATGCGAGACGCGATGACTCCAGTAGAAGAGGAAGTCCACGCCCAGGAAGGCGATCATCCACGTGTACCACTCGTCCGCGGGCAGCTGCCACGGGGCGACATAGGCGAACAGCACGCTGTACAGCAGGAGGCCGAGGAATTTCCAGAAGGCGCTGGTCGCGATCGACACCAGTCCCATCGAGACGCTCGAACGCGCGTCCCGCGAGTCGTAGGCGCCCGGCGGCGCCGTCTCGGTGTCATCGTGCTCGAGTTTGGCCGCGGCGAACCACTCGATGGCCAGCAGGGTGACGAAGAACGGGATCGCGAGCACGGTCGGCTCACGCATCGGCTCCGGCAAGAACTCCAGCACGATTGTCCCCTCACAGCGATATCTGACACGACGCCATGTCACTTACTTCTGACAAGGTAACGTGTCAGAAGATCTGATGTAAAGACCCGGGAGGGAGCTCGCGTGACAGCCGTGCCGGACCCGACCCCGTCGACGGCGACCCCGCCCGGGCGACGCTATGGCGGGGCCGATCCGACGCAGCGGAGAGAACGCCGTCGAGCCGCTCTGATCGCGGCCGGGCTCGACGCCTTCGGAACCGACGGATACGCGAACGTGTCGGTGAAGGGGATCTGCGACCTCGCCGGACTGACGCAGCGATACTTCTACGAGTCCTTCACCGACCGCGCCGCCCTGCTCGTCGCCGTGTACGACGACTGCGTCGACTTCGTCCGGACAGCGACCGTCGAAGCCGCGGCGGAGATCGCCGGCGCCGCCCCCGGATCATCGGACTCGGCGGAAGGCGTTGCTGCTGAGCGTGTTCCAGAGGTCACCCGGGCGGCTCTCGGCGCATTCATGTCCTGCCTCGCCGACGATCCCCGGCGCGCGCGTGTGATGCTCGTCGAAGTGGTGGGGGTGTCCCCGGAGATCGAGCGGGTCCGCATGCGCGCGATCCACGACTGGGCCGCGCTCATCCTGGCACTTGCTCGTGGCTCGCGACCGACGTCGGACCGCGAACGGCTGGCGTCGGTGGGCCTGGTCGGGGGAGTCACCCAGCTTCTCGTCGACTGGTACGTCGCCGGTGCCGGGGAGGCCGACGCGGAACGCTACGCGCTCGACGAGATCCTCGACGTCTGTGTGGAGCTCTTCGTCGCCGCCTACGGCCGGCTTCTGACCTGACCCTTCGAGGCTGCTCCCGTATCCGCAAGAACTACAGAACCGCTGCTGTGTGGGGTCAAGACGATGCCCTCCCTCTGCT
>NZ_JAMBDT010000086.1:0-22714 GCF_025143765.1 Gordonia sp. p3-SID1431 | reverse complement strand
AGCGGAGTAACTGGTCTCGGCCCAGGCGGGGTTCTCAATCAGTGGGACCGTACGACAGGTGCACGACGCCGTTGTCGAACACGTCGGTGCCGGCGAGCGTGAGCGGCAGGTCGGCCAGACCGTCGAACAGGCGAGCACCGCTGCCGAGCACGACCGGATAGACCAGCAGGTGCAACTCGTCGATCAGCTTGTCGCGCAGCAGCGCCCGCACGAGGGTGCCGCTGCCGCTGATGTACAGGTTACGGTCTTTCTTGAGTTCGCGGATCCGGTCGGCGTCGTAGGCCCCGATGACCTCGGAGTTCTGCCACCCGGACGCCTCGTCGAGGGTCGAGGACACCACGTACTTGGTGGTGTCGTTGAAGAACGGGGCGCCGGGATCGTCGTCGACGGTCCGGTCCGACCATTCCGGGCCGAACATCTCGAAGGTGTTGCGTCCGAGGAGGATTCCGGTGCAGTCGTTCATGAACGAACTGAGTGTCTCGCCGAGCGCGTCGGGGAAACCGTACGGCATCGTGAAACTCGGGTCCTCGTAGCTGCCGTCGAGGGTGATGAACTCGTGGACGTGGATCTTTCCCATTGCGCTGCCTCTCGTCACTTCGGTGAACGTCACGATGTCAGACCGTGGGGCGGCGGGAAAGTCATCGGCGTCGAGAGTCTCGTGACCTCTGTCGGGACCCTTCGAGGCTCGTCGCTTACGCTCCTCGCACCTCAGGGAGCGGGATTTCGCCCTCCGTCTGGTAACTCTGGACCCACACATCGGCGATCGAAGGAGATCCATGGACGTCGCAGGCAAGGTTGCCATCGTCACGGGTGGCGGTGGAGGTATCGGCGCGGCCATCGCGCATGCCCTGGTCGATGCGGGCGCGCGGGTCGTCGTCACGGATCTTGACGAGTCCGGTGCCCGGGCCGTCGCCGAGGAGCTGGGCGATTCGGCGGCCGCGCTCGCCGGCGATGCCTCGTCCGACGGCCACATTGATGCCGCGGTCCGCTTGGCGGAGAACACCTTCGGTCCGGTCGACCTCTACTTCGCCAACGCCGGGGTCGGACTGGGCGGCGGCGTCGACACCGGGGAGGACGTGTGGGATCTCGCCTTCGACGTCAACCTCCGCGCCCACATACGAGCTGCTCGACGCCTCATCCCGGACTGGGTGGAACGAGGCAGCGGCTACTTCGTCAGCACGGCGTCGGCCGCGGGTCTGCTCACCCAGATCGGCAACGCGCCGTACTCGGTCACCAAACATGCCGCGGTCGGCTTCGCGGAATGGCTCAACATCACCCACGGCGACGCCGGAGTCCGGGTCAGCTGCCTCTGCCCGATGGGCGTCGACACCAAGCTGCTACGGCCCGACGGTAATTCCGCCACCGCTGAACAGCGGTTGATGCAACGGGCGGTGGAGAACGCCGGCGCGGTGCTCACCCCCGGGACGGTGGCCGCGATCGTGCTGGAGGCCGTCGCCGACGAACGCTTCCTCATCCTCCCGCACCCGGAGGTCCTCGACATGTACCGCCAGAAGGGCGCCGACTACGACCGGTGGCTGCGTGGGATGCGCCGCTACCAGACGAGCTTGCGGTGACCCTCTGCGTTCGACAACCATCGTCGTCTCAGGTCCCAGGTGCCGACAGCGCCCAGCAGGAGCGAGCTGACGAGCAAACCCGAGCCCGCACCGATGCTGCCCCAGGTGCCCGCCAGCACGAGGGTGACCGGAAAGGTGATGACGAACACCACCGTGTTGCATCGCAGGATCGTCTTGGTGTCCAACTCCGCCCGGAGTACTGACATCCAGATCGAATAGGGGACGCGCAGGACCGAGGCCGCCGCGAGCAGGCACAACGAAGTCGTGAACTCCGAGCCCGAGTAGGCCGGGCCGAAGATCTTCCCGACGATCGGCGAGGCTGCGATCAGAACCCCTGCTCCGACGACGACCAGACATTGCGAGATGGCCCAGATCCGACGGATCTGCCCGGCCAGTGCCGCCGGATCGCGCGCGAGATGCGCGGTGAGGGCTGCTCCGATGCCATCCGGCACGAAGTCGAGCACCTGTGCCACCGCGAGCGCCAAGGCCAGAGTCGCACCCGCGACCGGTCCGGCGACGAGCGTGGTGAGGAACGGCAGCACGAGGATGAGTCCGAACGAGGTCGCGCTTCCGATGCCATCGCGAAGAGCGAACATGGGCATCTGGCCGCGATCCACCACCACGACACGGTGCGGGCTCGTGCGGTTCTCGGGGCGCCGCAGAATCCGCGGCACGAGGACGACGAACACCACGCACGCCCCGAGCAGGGCGGGCACGATCGTGGCCCACACCGCAGCGAGCGCCACGACACTCGCCAACACGCAGACGAGGGCCACTTTCAGAACCACGGCGGCCACATTGACGATCGGAAGCCAGCGCGAGGCGTGCAGTCCGATCAGAGCGGCGTCCTTGAGTACGAACAGCGCCATGACGACGGACCCGCAGGCCACCAGCACGACGGTCGCCACCCGGTTCTCGAGCATGTCGCCCGCGATCATCCCGCCCATCACGCCGAAGACGGCGGCCGAGCCGATGGTGATGAGCAGGCCCTCGAGCAACCGTTCGCGACGTGGGCAGTCGGGCGTCGACAGCATCGCCTTGTAGGCACTTCCCACCCCGTACGCGGTGATGGTGCCGACCGTCGTGACAAGTGACAACAGCGCGGTCTGGATGCCGAGCGCATGTGGAGGGATGACCCGGGCCGAGACCACCCAGAAGAGCATTCCCGCCCCAGCCGTGACGAAGAAGCTCGCCACCACGGCGACGGAGTCCACCGTCATCGCCCTCGAGCCGAGCATCACCGGCCTGCTCACGATGCTCATGTCTGAGGACTCAACGCGCTTCGCGCCTCGGTCAGCATCGCGAAGAGGTAGCCCAGAGCTGCTGCGACGACGGTCCCCGCGAGAACGGTGCAGCGTCCGAGTCCTCCGGGATCCGTCCGGCGCTTCTCGGCCGTCACACTGTCACGAAGGTAATGCAGGACGGCCGCCGGGACCGTCCTGGCGAGATACGAACGCTCCGAGCTCGTGGCGTCCGCTGCCCCGACGAGGCCACTGATCTGTCGTTTGGAGACGCCCTCGCCGAACGACCGCCGCAAGACGTAGCGGACGTTTGTCCTGGCGCGGCTCACATGGTGTCGCACACGGACATCCGGGTCGAAGATGATCTTCGCAGCCGGGTCTTGACTGGCGATCCGGATACACAACTCGGTCTCTTCGCAGCCCACCGGCAGCGTGCCCACCCGTCCGAGGTCGGTGTCGAATCCCCCGACGTCGAGCAAGGTCCGGCGACGGAACGCCATGTTGCACCCCATCAGGTTGCGGACCGGCGCCGGCGCGGTCGGCAAACCCGCGTAACTGCATCCCACTGTCCAGTCGCATTCCCGGGGAAACCAACGGGGTCGGTCGCCGGGCCACACCGGCTCCGCGTATCCGCCCACCGCCGCAACATCCGAATCGGTGAACTGCCCGGAAAGTCGCCGGCGCCAGCCGGGTTCGACGACGGCATCGTCATCGACGAACCCGACGATCTGACCGGAGGCGAGACGGGTGCCGCAGTTGCGGGCACCGGAGAGACCGCGCTTCTCGTCGTTGGCCACCACCCAGATCAGGGGCTTGAGCGACGAGGCGAACTCCCGCCTCGCCAGGTCGAACAGCTCGTCGTTGTGGTCGATCACCACGATCAGTTCATCGTCGTCGGTCAGTTCGCGTTCGGCGGCGTCGACCGATCGGATCAGGTCAGCCCATCGGTCGGTGGTGTAGGCACAGATCACCACCGACAACTTGCCGATGTCACTATTTCCCATCAATCCTCTTCAGTTCCGGTCGAAGTCTTCGGTCGTGCAGTGTCATTCCTCGTACGACCACACCGCAGCCCAGTCCACGAGAACGCGGCCGCGGTTGTTCCCGTCGCCTCTCGTCTCGGTCTGCAACTGCCAGCGCATCGGAGTGGCCGGGACCCACTGCGTGCTGTCCAGGACCACGGTGTCGTCTAGCAGGTACCGCACACGCCCCGGCGACCATTCGATGGTGTAGGTGTGCCAGTCGGTGAAGCGCGCCCCGATGTCCCGGGACGGGATCTTGCACCCGTCGCAGGAACCTTCGCCGGCGAAATGCTGCCATCCACCAACGGTTCTCGACAGCCAGCCTTCGGGGAAGTCGAGTTCGCCGTCCCGCGGCCACTGTTCCGATTGCGGCCACAGGAGCCATGCGACGTAGTACTCGTCGAGGTCTGGTGTGTCGACACGCATCCGGACCGAGTAGCGCCCGTAGGTCTGGTACTGGCTACCGGTGTCGAGTATCGGTGATGCACTCGCCCCTGCCGGAACCCCGTCGACGTTGTGCAGATCGAAAACGAGGTACCCGTTGTCCACACTCAGTACCTCATCCGCTCGATACGGCCGACGGTCGAAGGTGTCCGGGAAACACCGCGGATAGGTCAACCACTGCTGACCTTCCGCGCCGGTGTACACGACGTCGTAAGGGGAGCACTCGTTCGCCCAACTCCCTACCGGCGCATCACGATCGAAGTCGTCGAAGAACACCTGCTTCCAGCCGGGGAGGTCTCCACGAGGAAACCCCCGCGCCGGTGTCATCCCACATCCGACTACCGGGGCGAGGAGAACCACCGTCAACAGCTGCAGGAATGTCCGGAACCAACCACCTCGCGCACGCGTCATATCCGGCCCACCATGTAGAGCAGGGCGGAAGCGCAGGCGATCGCCGTGGTCGTGATCGCCACGACGGTGATGACCTGTGACACGCGATCGGTGGACACCGCTCCCCGTGGAGGGACCCGATGCTCGCGCCGAACGGTAGCGGCTACGAAAAGAGCTGCGGCCGTGACGAACAGCAGGACGGTCGCGATCATGGCGCGGTCTCCAGATCGATGTCGGGCGCCCCCAGGCGCTTCAGCACGTGGACCTCTCCGTCGTCGTAGGCGGAGACGAAACCGTCCCGTTGCACCATCAGCGCGAGTTGTCGGGCGACCTCGTCCGGGCTAATCCCGTACCGGTACTGCAACAGCTTCTCGTCCTCCTCGGATACCAGCAGATAGTCGATGTCCTCAGCCGCAGTGCATTCCGCCAACTCGCGCTGTTCGGCGATGCACGAGGCCCCGATGTCGTAGGCCCGCGGCAGTCCGATCGTCGAGCCGTGCCCCCAGTACGCGATCGCAGACGACGGCGCCTGGGCCACCAGCTCGTCGGAAACCCGCACGGTGGCCGGCCGCGAGTACTCGAACGAGGTGTTGAGCGCACGATTGGAGACCCCCAACACCGCGACCACGAGAGTGACTGCGACCGCACTGATCGCGAACACGGTGGCGGGCAAGCGCGCGGGACCTCGGATTCGACGCGCCGCACCGACCACGGCTAGCGCGGCCAGTGCGGCCAGCGCGGGTGACGCATACAGGAAGCACCGTACGAGCACCTCGCCGCCGTAGCTCTGCACCACGACGAGCGCGAACGGGACCAGGGACAGGACGGCGAGGGGTGATCGGAATCGGCTCTTGCCGAGACGGAACCAGCCGATCGTGGCCACCAGGAGGAGCAGGGCGGTGCCACCGATCCTGAGGTACTGCATCCGACCGTAGACCGGATCCCCGGTGATTCTGTCAGACAGCCCGGAGCTGACACTCGCGGTGACGTCGCCGATCTCGGTCAGGATCTGATCGAGGTGCCCCAGCCAATACCCGCTCGCACCGAAGGTGAACCACGCACTGAACAGGAGCAGTCCGGCCAGCCAGAGCAGTTTGTGTCGTGTGGACCCGACGAGGGCGAGCCCCGCCAGGGCGGCAATGGTCACCATCGGGGTCAACTGGTGACTGACCACCATCGCGGCGACGAGGACGATCACAACTCCCTCGACCGCGTATGAGAATCCCGGTCCACGACCACGTGGTCGTCCTGGCACGCGTCGCCATGCGCGCCAGAAGCCGACGGGCGGGAGGGGTGAGACCCTCAGCTGCCAGATCAGCACAGCCACGATCGTCACGTACAACTGCATCGCGAGCGCCTGGGGCGCAAAGTAATCCTGCTGATACCAGTTGAAGAGAATGTAGATGGTGATGGTCCCCCATCCGACGCGCGCGCTTCCGGACACGCTGTGTCCGAGTGCGTACAGGGGAAACATCAGCAGAGTTCCGAAGATCAGCGACGCGCTGGTGAGGAAGACCGTGCTGTCGTCGAGCCCACCCGTCCTCATCACATGCGCCGCGCCCGCGAAGAAGCCACTCCAGCTGATCCGGCCGTCGACCGCGGGCGGCAGCGCGCCGAGCTCGGAGTACCAATCGGTGAGGAACCGGTGCACATAGGCGGTCGGGAAAGGCGGTGTGCCACTGGACCATGCGACCGGCATGCTCATGTAGACGATGAGCATCACGTTGGTCGCGGCGAGACCCGTCCGGTGCAGTCGGCGTCGACGATACTCCCGGAACAGGGCCACGCAGAGCGCAGCCAATCCGATGAAGTAGGTGATCCCGAGAACCGGTACGAGCCCGTACACGCCCGCCTGCTCGGGATGCAATCGGGCGACCGCGATCAGAAACAGGACGAGGGATCCGCCCAGCAGCGCCGCGGTGACCCGATCGAACGTCCGGACCGACGTGATCACCGCCGACGCCGCCGCTCCCGCGCCAGCGCGCAGGTCGGACGACGGATGCGGGCATCGCGCTCTGATGAGTACCCCGGTTGCGACGGTGGCGATCACGAGGATGACCCCCTGCGCGAGCAGCGGATGCCAGAAACCGGCGAGGAGGGAGGCCAGCCCGATGATGGCGGTGGTGCTCAACGACAGGGCGATGGCGACGCTCGGCAGAAGTCCGTTGCGCGGCCACCCGAACAGCCCCGCGATCGGTAGCCCGGGGAGGACCAGGGTCACACTCACCACCGCCACGGCACGAAGCCCTTCGGGCAAGAGCGCCGCCACCCCGGATGCCGTCAGAACGCACATCAGCGTCGAGACCGCGATCGCCGTCATCGACAGGAGGGCGACGACGGCCGGTGCACGGTCAGGCACCGAGTGCGCAGTCGGCGGGCTCGGTAGCGCCCTCGCGATCGCGACCTCGAGTCGGTGAACCACGTCTATCCGTCCGTGGCCCGCCCCGAACCGATGGCGGGACGGTAGAAGGATGTCACCGCGGAGACGACCCGGTCGAGATCCGCGTCGCTCATATACGAGTGCAGCGGAAGGGTCAGAACACGGTCGGCAGCGGCCTGGGTCACGGACAGGTCACCGCGTCGGCTGTTCCGGTAGTAACTGAACTCATGCGCACCCTGGAAGTGAATTCCGGTGGCGACTCCTGCGGACTTGAGGTGTTCGACCAACTGGGCGCGTTCGGCGCGACCGCCGGTCCTGATCACATAGATGTACGGTGCTATGTCAGCCCAGTCCGTGTCGAACAGCTCGAGCTCGGGGATGTCGGCGAATGCCGAATCATAGAACCGACAGTAGCGTTGGCGGTTGGCGATGAATTCGTCGACCCTGGCCAGTTGCGACAGACCGATCGCAGCGGGAACCGAGCCGAGGTGGCACCGGTAACCCTGCCGCACGACGTCGAAGTCCCAGTTGCGCTGGTTCCGATATCGCGCGTCGGTGTCGGAGTCGATACCGAGATGCCGGAGCTCCCGAAGCACCTGCAGATCAGCGGGATCGGAGGTGACGATCGCCCCACCCTCGAGCGTCGTGATCATCTTCACCGGTCCGAAGCTGAAACATGTGATGTCGCCGTGTGAGCCGATACGACGACCCGCCCGGACGCTGCCGAACGCGTGCGCCGCGTCCTCGATCACCCGCAGATCGTGCTCGCGCGCAATGGTCATCAGCTCATCGAGGTCGCACGGGAAGCCGAGGTAGTCGACCACCAGAATCGCCTTGGTGCGAGGCGTGATCAGCTCGCGCACACGCTGCGGGTCGATGTTGAGGTACCGGGGTTCGACGTCACAGAAGACCACCTCGGCTCCGGTCCGCGTCAGCGCCTGATGACCCGCCACGTAGGTAAACGACGGACAGATCACTTCGTCGGACGGACCGAGTCCGATCAACCGGGCCGCAAGATGGAGGGCTTCAGTACACGAATTCGTGGACACGACAGTTCGTTCGGACGCACCGAGGTAGGTTCCGACTTCTTCCTCGAACTGTTTGCTGAGTGCACCCATGCCCAGCCATCCGGCCGCCAGGGCATCGACCGCAGCCTGCTGGACATCCTCGCCCAGGTAGGGGCGGTAGACGGGCACCGTCGAGGTGGCTCGATCCATCGACATCGTCATGACCAGCACCTCCACGGCGCCTCGCCGCGATCCCAGAGATCGTTGAGGAAGACCTTGTCCCAGATGGTGTCCATCCCGCGCCAGAAGCCGTCGTGCTGGTAGGCCGACAACTGGCCTTCCGCCGACAAAGTCTCCAGCGGCTCCTTCTCCAGCAGGGTGGCGTCGCCCGCGATGTAGTCGAGGATCTTCGGCGACGAGACGAAGAACCCGCCGTTGATCCAGCCGCTGCTGCCTTCCGGCTTCTCGACGAATCTGGTCTGCGGCGACGAGACGTCGAGTGTGCCGAACCGCCCGGGTGGTTGCACGGCCGTCACCGTCGCGATGCTGCCCGACATCTCGTGGTGCGCCAGCACCTTTCGGATGTCGATGTCGGCGACACCGTCACCGTAGGTGAACGAGAACGTCTCGTTGCCGATGTGCTCGCGAGCGCGGAGAAGCCGTCCGCCGGTCATCGTATCGAGCCCGGTGTCGAGGAGGGTGACGCGCCACGGCAAGCCGTTCGACGAGTGGTTCTCGATCGCACCGGTGCCCAGATCCACGGTGACATCGCTGGCGTGCAGGAAGTAGTTGGCGAAGAACTCCTTGATCATGTAGCCCTTGTAGCCCAGCAGCACAACGAAATCCGTGACACCAGCGGCCGCGTAGATCTGCATGATGTGCCAGATGATCGGACGTCCGCCGATCTCGACCATCGGTTTCGGCCGGTCGACGGACTCCTCACTGATACGGGTGCCTCTTCCTCCGGCGAGGATCACCGCTTTCATGACCGATCACCCGTCCATCGCAGATCGGCGTCGAGCGCGTCGGCGTCGAGGAGCTCGCGCAGGACTCGCAGCCGGACGAAGTCGTTTCCGTTGAACCGGTCCGCGCTCAGGCCCGCGTCGACGTAGGCGTCGTGGATCTCCGCGATGCCGGTGGCCAGGGTCCACTGCGGCGAATAGCCCGGTAGCGACGTCTCGATCTTGGTGAAGTCGACGACGTAGTTCCGGATGTCGGCGACGACGTCGTCGGCGAAGGCCACCTCGCAGTCGGGCACGATGTCGGCGACCATCTTCGCCACATCCCGGATCTGATGGTTGTCACTGTTGCGACCGACGTTGTAGACCTCGTTGTACACGGTGGCCGATGGCGCCTGCAGGACCGTGACGATCGCGTGCGAGATGTCGCGGACATGGACGAGCGGTCGCCAGGCGGCGCCATTGCTCATCAGCAGCACCTTTCCGGACGTGACGGCGTGCCCGACGAGGTTGTTCACCACGACATCCGTGCGGAGTCGACGGGAGATCCCGTACGCGGTGGCGTTCCGGAGAAAGGTCGGGCAGAAGGAGTTGTCGGCCAGCGCGCTGATCGCCTGTTCGGCGCGGACTTTGGATTCGCCGTACGGAGTGACGGCCTCCATCTCGGCATCCTCGGTGAGCGCACCCTCCGCGCCGGCCCCGTAGAGACTGCACGACGACGAGAAGACGAAGCGGGCAACGCCGGCCGCCTTCGCGGCTCGGGCGATGCCCACGCTGGCATCGAGATTGATGTCGTAGGTGAGCTCCGGGTTCAGCTCGCTGACCGGATCATTGGACAGTGCCGCCAGGTGTACGACGGCGTCGAACCCCGCCAGATGACGCTGCTCGACGTCACGGATGTCCATGTCGAGCGTGGGTACGCGCAGCGGTTCCGTGCGGAAGTCGCGGTCCCGATAGTAATCGGTGTCGAGCCCGACGACGTCGTGTCCGGCGTGGACGAGCATGGGGACCAACTCGGCTCCGATGTATCCGAGATGTCCGGTGACGAGAACCCTCATCCCCGTCCTCCTGTTCGTTGGCTGTCGAGGTGCCGACTGGGCACCTTGCTGAATACCGGGGCGATCCCGGCGTAGATGTGTCTGATCTGTTCCGTCATGCGGACTTCGCTGAAGTCATCCGCTACGGCGAAAGCTCTGTGCGCGAGCCGATTCCATGACGTCCGATTGGTCAGCACGTCGTTGATCCGGTCGGCACGGTCGTCTGCCTGCGGGTCGATGGCGACACCGCACGACCTCTCGTTCACGATGTGTGCGATCTCGCCGCACGGGGTTGTCGCCACCGGCGTGCCGCTGGCCAGCGCCTCCAGCGCCGACAGCGGTAGGCCCTCCCACCGCGATGTGAGCAGGAACATCCGGGACCGGGCAACCTGTGCGCGTGTGTGCGCGTGGGTGTCCCCGACGCTGATCTGGACCACGTCCTCGAGGAGCAGTTCCTGGCGTCTTCGGAGGAAGTCGTCCTGTAGCGGTCCCGTACCGGGAGAGATCCACAGGCAACGAAGACTCTCCCGCCGTTCCGAGAGCTCCTTCACCAGTTCGAGGAACAGCAGCGGGTCCTTCTGCTCGTCGAACCGCGCGACGTTCACGAGGTCGTATGGCCTGTCTTCATAGGCCGCAATGGTGGCGCCCAGCTTCCGTACTCCGTTGTGCACGACCGAGACCCGCTCAGCAGTCACGTGCGGGAAGTTCGCGAGTAGTGACGCCCGGACGGCGCCCGACACCGCGACGATCCGCTGCGTGCGATACGACAGGCCGCGATGGTCGGTGAGCACGTTGTGTACGTGTTCGACCGTGCGGGAACCACGCCCGAGCGCAGCGGCGATCAGTCCGAGAAATCGTTGCTGACAATGGATCACGTCGGCGGATCGCAGTGCGCGGAGTGCTGCGGAGTCCGTGAGACGAAGCCGTCGGATGCCGGCATCGGCGAGCCGATGGTCCCATTCACCGGCCGCCAGCGACAGCACGTCGACCTGATGTCCCTCGCCCGCGAAGTGGGTCGCGACCTGCAGGATGAAATGACTCACCCCGCCGGGACTCATCCGATCCGTCATCACCACGATCCGACCACGCCGCTTACCGGCGTCGTCGACCTTGACGGAGGTCACGGCTCAGCCGGCCGGGTGACCCGAGGAGACCTGGGCGGCGCCTCGATGATTGTCATCAGGACGTATCGTCGCCGGCCGCCTGCCACCTCGCGCCTGCCACACGGTGCGCAGCACCCGTCGGCCGTCGGAGATCGCGTTGAGATTGGAATTACCTGTGCGACGCGGCATTTCCAGGCTCGGAACCTCGGCGATCCGCAGGCCGGCCTGCACCGCGCGTACAGTCATCTCGGCCTCGATCTCGAAGCCGGTCGCCTGCAGATCCAGAAGATCCAGGTATCGCCGATGGAAAGCGCAGAAGCCGTAACACAGATCGGTCAGCTCGGTTCGGTACAAGCTGTTGAAGAACGCGAGCAACCCGTAGTTGCCCAACCGCCGGAACCGGGTGATGTCGAGTGACCCGCCCCCGCCCATGAACCTCGACCCCTTGACGAAGTCGTAACCGTTCTCGAGGAAGTGCAGGAAATGCGTGATCTCCTGCGGAGCCATACTGCCATCGGCGTCCATCATGACGATCATGTCGGACGTCGCGGCGGCGAAACCGGTACGCAACGCACTGCCCTTGCCGGGTCCGCTCTGTTGCACGATCTTGATGTCGGGGCGGTAACTCCGCGCGGTGATGAGTGTTGCGTCGGTGGAGTTTCCGTCGATGAGGATGATCTCGTCGATCCGCTTGGGGATCTGTTCCAGCACCCACCCGATGTTCCGTGCTTCGTTGCGAACCGGAATGATGAGGCTCACCGTGGATGTCGTGGGGCCACGATCTCGGTGAGTGACGAATTGAGTGTTGCTGAGTCGATGCTGGGCATCTGGTTGCGCCGCAACAGTTGCGGTCCCGTTGTTCTGGCCGGTCATTTCGATCACTGTGTCCAATCCCGCGCACGGTCCAACCACACGTGTGTGTACGAGACTTCCCCCCGGAAGCATCGACTGAACGAGTCGAGCGAGTGCGCGTTCTGAAGTAGAGAGACAGGGCCGTCCTCCCCGACGACCCGATTCGGACAGTAGCAGAGGATCGGCGAGATGGGGAGGCGTACAGCGCGCCTGTTGAGCTTCGCGAGGCGAACGGATTCCGAACTCGGAACGCGTGGCAGCGCAACCAAACTCGTGCCAGACCACGTACCGGGCGGTATGGTCAGCCGTCCTCTCGGCCCTGAATGCGCATCCAGGGTTAATGGCCGATACACGCGGTAAGCACTGCCTTCCGGGCGCGAAAACGGGTTGAAAGCCCAGCACAGCGGCCGGCCTCCACACGCGGTCGGCGGATTCAGTGAGTCGCCGTTACACGCGCTGCGTCGTCGACCTGCGATTCACAGCTGGGTTCGAAGCGTCGTCCGACGACCGCGGTCTGCGGCCCCGAGCCGGAAACACACGCCTACGCCGCGTGGTCAAGAGTCGTTCGGTTTCGATCTCAGAATCGCGAGTGTGATTCGCGGCACTGTTGGGATCCACCCGGCGGGCTCCAACGAATGGAAAGTGACCCCGAGGTCGTCAGACCTCGAGCAGGAAAGGCTGCCGGCGCGCGATGAACTCACCCACACCTCGGTCCCCGTCACGGTCGGCGCCGGCTCCCGCGCCTCGAGACGAGAGGCCGGGGCGACCCCCGGAACCGCGGGTCGAGCAGCTCATCGCGGAAGCGACCTCGCTCTTTCAGGACGCCGGCTACCGGAATGTGAGCGTCGAGGAGATCGGCGCCGCCGTCGGACTGACCGGGCCGGCGGTGTACCGGTATTTTCCGTCCAAGCAGGACATTCTCGCGAAAGCGCTGGCGACGCAGGTGGAGGGGGTACGCGCACTCCTGACCCAAGCCGAGGAGCGCAGCGAATCGCCGGCCGAACAGCTCGGCGTGTTCTTCGACCTGCTTGCGACCAGGGCGGCGCACGGCGACGTCTCGACACTGTGGACCCGCGAGCGACGGCATCTCGACCGATCCGATCTCGACGACATGGACGGGCACCACCGCACGCTGATCGACGCATTGGCGTCGAAGTTCGACGCCACCGAGGCCGGCATCGACGCCCAGACCGCGAAACTCCTCGCGACCGCGGCGGTCAGCGTGTTCTCGAGCACCGCCGCGATGCGGGGTTCGCTCACCCCACGGCGGCTCACGCAGATCCAGCGGGCGGTCGTGGACTCGATCCTGAGCTGTCCGCTTCCCCGCGGGGCACAGTCCCGCGCGCGGTTCGCCGATGGATCCAGCCGACGGCCCGCTGCGCGGCGTGATCGGATACTCGCCGCCGCGACCCGGATGTTCTTCGCGCGCGGATTTCCCAACGTCCGAATCCACGAGATCGCCGCCGAAGCGGATGTGTCGCCGGCGACGGTCTACCAGGAGTACGCGGGAAAGACCGACATCCTGATGACCATCATGCGTCGAGGTCTCGAGAATCTGCACTGGATATCCGTCGACGCACTGGCGGAGTCCTCGGCGGTCGAAGCGCTGGACGTCCTCGTGGGTGTGTTCCTCGACTACTCGCTCGGCCCGAACGGTCGAGTGTTGGCCATCGCCCACCAGGACATCGTGTATCTGCCGGAAGCAGACCAGGTCTCACTTCGCCGGACGGCGTCGGACTACACTGCTGAGTGGACTGCTGCGATCCTGGCCCGTTCACCGACCCTGACGCATGCCGATGCCAACGCGCTCACGCAGGCACTTACCGGATTCGTCTACCAGGTCATCTCGTCGCCGGAGCTCCGCTCGCGGCCGGGCATCGAAGGCGAGTTCCGCGCGCTGGCATCCGCCATCCTGAGCCCGGTCGAACTCTGTGGCGGTCCCGGTACCCAGGGCCTGAGTCCGCGCCGGCTCGCGGACATTCCGCGAAGCCAAGTGGTCCGTGCATCGCGGCCCTACTCGAAGTAGCGGCGCGGCACGTCGACGAGCATCGTCGTGATGTCGGCCTCGCTCACCCCGCGTTCGCGCAGGGCGGGCAACACCTCTTCACTGACGTGCCGGTAGTTCCACTTCGGGAGTGCTTGCTTCTTGGCCTCGTGGTCGAACCAGTCGATGAAGCAGGCGGCGTCGTGCGCGAGGGCCATGCGGTCGGCATAGCCGCGCTTGCACAATTCGGCGACGGTGTTCACCCGTTCGTCGAATGGCAGGAGGAGGTCGAGCCCGAAACGATCCATGCCGAGGATGGAACCGGCGTCGGCGAGCTTCATCAGGTAGTCGAGGTCGACGCTGTCACCGGAGTGGCCGATGACCACCTTCGTCAGGTCGGCTCCCTCCTCGGCGAGGACCCGCTGGGCGACCAGACCCGACTGACTGTGCGGATCGGTGTGGACGGTGATGGGCGCCCCCGTCTGGGCGCTCGTCTGTCCCACCGCGCGCATCACGCGCTCAACTCCCGGTGTCAATCCTTGTGATTCGATGGCGCACTTCAGGAAGGCCGCTCGCACACCGGTGTCCGCGATCCCCTCGGTCAGGTCCTTCGTGAACAGGGTGACCAACGGTTCCGGGACGTCGAACAGCATTCCCGGTCCGGCATAGTGGAACTGGAACGGGATGTCGTTGTAGGTGTAGAGGCCGGTCGCCACGACGATGTTGAGGTCGATTTGTTCGGCGATCCGTTGGATGCGTGGGATGTACCGGCCGAGACCGAGAACCGTCGGGTCCAGGATCGTGTCGATCCCGAGCTCCTTCAGTTCGGTCAGGTCGCGGACCGCTTCGGCGACCTTGTCGTCCTCGTCCCAGTCATCCTGGTAGTTCTGCCGGAACTCCTCGCCGAGGACGAACACGTGCTCGTGCACCAACACGTTTCCGAGGTCTGCGGAATCGGTCGGGCCGGTCGCGGTGTGGACGGTGGCCATGGAACCTCCTCACCGAGAGGCCGCGTTGCCTCCCACTCCGCCGAACCCTAGTCGACGCCCTGATGTGGCAGGCGGCTTTCGCCGTTCGTTGTCGCCGACGACCGCCACGGTCCTCACCGGTCGGGCCTCAGGCAGCACGTGGCGCGGCGAGTTTCTCCATGGCCCAGTACGACGTGCCGGCGACGACCGCCCCGGCGAGCCACGACAGATCGATCCCACCGAGGGCGACGGCGACGGGGCCCTGCAGCACGGGCAGCATCCCGTACATGAACATCCAGGTCGCGGTGACACCGAGAGCGAGTGCGACGAGGGCGGTCGGCCGGACCATCGGCAGGACGCTGTCCGCCGGTGTGGCGAACAGACTCTCGGCGTCGATCTGTTGCCGCGCGATCAGGAACCAGTGCACGAGAACAACGCTGCCCCAAGGGCTCAACCAGCCGACGATCGACACCAGCCAGAAGTCGATGGTGGTCGCGAAGTCGCTATTGAGCACGAAGTAGACGACGACCGCCATCGCCACGACGCCGATGATCAGGTTCAGCACGCGCCGGTCGACGCGGATGTCGAGCGCCTGCGTCGACACCGTGCACGTGTAGATGTTGAGGATGTTGGTCGCGAGCGGTCCGTGGATCACCAGCAACAGAACCGGCAGTGCGAGAACGCCGTAGGCGTCGACGATGATCTCACCCGGGTCGGCGGAGTCGCTCAATGTCGCCAGGGACGCACCCAGCACTCCGAGCCAGACGACCGGGATGAACTGCCCGAGTGCACTGGCGAGAAACAGCCTGCGCGACGGGACGTCCCGGGACACGAAGCGCGAGTAGTCGCCGGCGTAACCGATCCACGTCAGACCCCAGCCGATGCCGATCGCGGTCATCACCGCCGTGATCGCGCCGATGTGGGCCGATCCCGTGAGCTCCGGAGCGGTCGTCTGTCCCCAGTCGACGTCGAGGCCGACCCACGCGACGACGGTCATGACGAGCAGGATCGCGACCGTCGGAGGCACCGTCCATCGTTCGAACGCGGAGATCACCCGGTACCCGAACCACGCGATCGTCACCTGCATCCCCATGATGACCGCCGCCACGACGATCCGTGCGCCGTTGTTGTCGAGGTCCGGATCGACGAGTCCCAGCTCGCCGAGCAGCGCCATCACCAGATCGAGGACGATCCAGGTGTTGACCGCGCACCAACCCATACAGACCAGGGCCTGCACGGCGGCCGGGACGTAGGCACCCCGGCGCCCGAAGACGGCCCGCGACAGCACCATTCCGGTGACCCCGGTGCGTTGGCCGATGACGACGAAGATGCCGAAGATCGTCATGCCGATGGCGTTGCCGACGACGAGGACCGCCACCGTCTCCCACAAGCCGAGGCCCATGGTGACCCCAAGCGCGCCCAGGACCCAGTTGATGGGTGCGATGTTCGCGCCGGCCCAGATCCAGAACTGTCCGCGCACATCGTGGGTCTTGGCTGATTCGGGGATGAGTTCGAGTTCGGCCTCGGCCTGCGGGATCGAATGGTTCGGTCCGGGTGCCGACGGGGTCGCGGCGTCGAGTGCGGTCATTGAGTCCGTCCAGAGATCTCGGCCCCGAGTTCGGGCGCGGTCGGGCAGGGCGCGCGACGATGCGCAGTGCATCCATCGTGGTCCGGTTTGCAGGGTCGCGACAGCTACAGAACGCCCGCATTCTGTCCGCCTGACACCGACACTCTGTCCCGCCGCCGCGCGCGAATGGTCACGCGGGGATCAGGTTGCGCTTTGTCCCGGGAACCGGGCGCAATCACAACGGGATCCGACCGCTCAGGCCACGTCCTGCACGTCGGCGGCCGACGCGCCGGTGATGATGTCGAGGACACGGGGGTACTCGGGCGCGTTCGAGGTGACCACCGAACCGTGGTTGCCGCCTGGGATCAGTACGGCCTCCGCGTCGCCGCCGGCCTTCACGACGGCGGCGGCGTACCGCTGTGAGTTCGCCGGGGAGACCATTCGGTCGGCGGTGCCGTGGACGGCGACCACCGGGGTGTCGGGATCGATGTTCTGGATGGGATCGACCATCGTGTACCGCTGCGGAACCTGCGCCGGGGTGCCGCCGAGGGCGGTCACGATGCGGTCGTCGCCGTGCGTTGCGGCGTAGGTCATGTCGAGCGGACCGGCGAGGGAGACGACGCGCGTCGGGCGGAACAATGGTCGGGCACCGACCTCGTCGTCCTCCAGCTTGTGCCGGGTGCCGCCCCACACCGCGAGTTGTGCACCCGCGCTGTGCCCGACGATCAGCTCGTCGTCGGTGTCGATCTGCGGGAACTGCCGGTCCACGACGACGACGTGATCGAGGGCGCTCGCGACGTCGCGGAACGTCGTCGGCCATCCGCCGCCCGAGCCGACACGGCGGTATTCGATGTTGTAGACGGCCATCCCGCGGCCGGCGAGGTCGCGCGCGAGCGGCTCGAAGACATCGGCGCCCAGGGCGCTTTGCCATGCACCACCGTGGACGAGGACCACGAGCGGTATCGAATCGACCCGCTGCTCACCCGCGGGTAGATACAGCTCGGCCCAATTCTGGTCTGTGTCACCGTCATCCGGGGTCGGGTACCGCACCCGCTGAACCGTCACCTCGTCGAGGTACTCGACCGGGGCGGCCGTGGCGCTGCTGCTCGAGGTCGAGACGGGCGTCGTTCCGTCCGCACACGCGGACAGCGCCACCACAGTCGCGGCCAGGACGGCCAGTGCGAGGCGGCCACCGCCCGACGTATTCCTCACCGCATGCTCAGGGGCACAGGGGTGATCGACGGACCGCTACGAACGGTCGCCGGGACCGGTCCGAAACCGGGCCACAGGTTCACCGGCACCGTGACCGTCGCGCCCGCGGGCAGCGAGATCGACGTCGGGCTGACGGCGATCCGATCGGTGAAGGTGTCACTTCGTTCGACCTCCAGACGCAGTCGCTGCGCCCGTCCCTCGGACCGGACGGTGACACCGGTACTCGCGGTTCCGACCGACACCGCCGAACCCGGGCCGACTGCCAGCTGGGTGGTCTCGGTCGACAACGAGCGCAGCGAATCCTCGGTCGCGACCTGGAACTCCGCGGTCGACGGCGCCGACGAGGTCACCCGCATGCCGTGCCGGGTCGGGTCGGCGTCGATGGCCGCGACCGCGCCGGCGGGCACTTCGAGATCACCCATCGCCACCACACCGCCGGCGCTGAGCACCGTGGCGTCGATGTCCGCGGTACGACCCGCTTCCACCCCGTCCACGATGATCTTGAACGTGCGGTTGGCGGGCACCGTGAAGGTGGCGGTGTTGTCGTTGTTGAACAGGATCTTTTTGTCGACGCCCGGGATCGCGCGGCCCGCGGGGTCGGTGACCCGCACATCCCAGTCGACGTCGCCGTAGCCGCGGGCGCCACCGTTGTTGTCCGAGACGATGACCACGGTCTCGTCACTGCGCAGTTCCGGATCCTGATGACGTGCCAGGATCGGCGCCAACGGGACCAGCATCATCTTGTTGAGCGGGGAGCCCTGGAACAGCAGGGTCGGCTCCGACGGATTGGTCGCGGTCGAGTAGTACCAGCTGTTCGCGGCGGGGTCGGCGACGATCATCTTCTCGACACCGGGGAAGTTGTTGTCGTACACGACGATGCCGCGCTTGCCCTGCCCGAGGTCGCGGATCGCGATCGGGTTGATGGCGTGTCCGGCGCTCTGTTCCTCGTCGGTGTAGATCGCCAAGACGTAGTTGTCGTTGCGTGCCCACGCCGACCGCAGACGGGACAGTGCCTGGGTGACCGTGACCTCGGACTGCGCCAGGTCGGTGGGCGGGAACCCCTGGGTGATGAACATCCGCGCGATGAGTTCGTCGAGCGGTGCCGACGGGCGGATGCTGTAGACGGACTGCCACGGCATCGCCAACGGGAACGGGTTCAGACGCTTGGTGGCATACAGTCCGGCGAGTGCGGCCATTCCGAAGCAGTGCCCGCCCGACATCGACTCGTTGAATTCCTGCTGCACGAGTTCGGCCACCGTCGTCGGCGAACACACCCCGAGCACTATACGGGCGCAGACCTCGTCACCGAAGACGGCACGCATGCCCTCGATGCTCAGGCCGCGGGTGTGCAGCGCATCATTCGGTCCCCAGTTCTCGAAGGAGAAACCGTCCCGCTTCACCTGGAAATCGGCGTGCGCGACGACCTTTCCGGCCTGAGGGTTAACCACCGGCGCCGCCGCGGACGGGCCGGACGAGACGATGGACAGACCTGCGGCCACGACCAGCACAAGTGCTGCCGCGGCGAGTCGGATCTGCCATCGATTTCCGCGTGCGCCAGTGAGCATTGCTAAACGTTAGCGGACATTTCCGGCGTCGCCGGATGAGTCGACCAATTCGCGGAATGATTCCGGTAATGCGTCCCGAAATCGTCGCTCAGCTCTTTCCGAAATCGCACCGGGAATGTGTGTACAAAAGGTCGACTCCCGACACAGCACACCGCCGGCCGCTCGGGAGAGCGACCGGCGGCGCGGTACCGGATGGGTCGGGTCAGCTGTAGAAGGTGACGGTCTTGGTCTCGGTCGTCCCGGGCTCACCCCAGTAACCGCGGTTGACAACCCTGTACGGGGTGTCCCCTCGAGCAGACTTCACCGAGCCTTCACCCGGGGTTCGTCGGTGATCCCCGCGCGTCAACCCCGGGCCCGCCGGAGTTCGCCGGAATCTCCCCCGGATGTCCGCAGGTGGCCTACTTGACGCCCGAGAACACGTACTGCAGGACCGCAAGTGCCAGCTCGTTGTCCTGAATCGCCTGCCACAAGATGGTGTCCACCATGTCTGTCTCCATTTCGATGTCCGCGTGAGGTGTCGGGTCCGGCACGCCAGGCGGGAACCGTGGAGTCCCCCGACCCGGCGTCACCGATCTTACGTCGAGTCCCGGGCCGGGCTCGTGCCACCGGGCCCAGGGTGGCGTCCGGATTCACGTCCCTTCGACCGTGGGCCTCACTTCGACGGCACATCACGCCGTGCGGCGTCCCGCCACGCGCCGCTCTGACGCATCGGCCTCCGCGATCGCGAGGCGAAGCATCTCGGCGAAGCGGCGCCAGTACGCGGCCTCGTCGTCGTGGAACCGAATGGTCCGAGGGTCCGCGGCCGCCAGTCGGGCGCTGTTTGCCCGGCTTTGCCAGCGCTCCCATTGGTCCTCGCACACCTCGAGGTAACCGGCGAGGGTGGCGGCGTCGTGGTTTCTCAGTGCGGCGTTCCTGCTCGGCATCGAAGTCCCCTCGTCGGCGTGGTTCGGTCACACGCTATGCCGGGGGTACGACAATTCCGTTCGCGCTGGTGAGCGAAAAGCGCCCCGGACTTCGACCAGAAGCGACTCATCGGCGACGTATCGTCCTCACCGCCTGGAGCGGCGGTCTCGGGGTCAGCCGACGGTCTTCACCGGTAGCCCCATCCGCTGTGCGCGGCGAATCATGGTGACCGCGTTGTCGATCGCGGCGCACCCTGGGTCGTTGTTGAAGTACACGTAGACATCGCAGGAGTCGTCGTAGGTCTCGGTCAGACGGCGCAACCAGCTGTCGATCGCTCGGGTTCCGTAACTCATCGGCCGCCGCGCCGTTCCGTCGTGCAGCCGTAGATAGCCGAAATCGCCTGTGCGCCACAGCGGATTGAGTATCCGGTTCTTGCGGTCGGCCCAGCAGAGCGTCGCATTGTGCCCTTCGAGGACCGACCTGACCTCGTCGGTCCACCAGGACTCGTGCCGGGGTTCGACGGCGACCTGGACCGTCTTCGGGAACAGGGAAAGCGTCTCGTCGAGCGCGTCGGGTGCGGCGCGGAGGTTGGGTGGCAGCTGCAGCAGCACCGGTCCCAGCCGTCCGTTGAGACCCGCCGAGCGATCGAGGAAGCGCTGGACCGGCTCGACCGGCTCTTTCAACCGCTTGATGTGCGTCAGGTACCGGCTCGTCTTCGCGGCCATCCGGAAGTCGGCGGGGACGGTCTCGGCCCAGTTCTCGAACGCCTTCTTCTCGGGCAGCCGATAGAAGGTGTTGTTGACCTCGGCGGTCGGGAACCGCTGCGCGTAGTAGTCCAGCCACAACCGTTGGGGGAGCTTCTCGGGATAGAAGGCACCGCGCCAGTCCCGGTACTGCCACCCGGAGGTGCCGATGAACAGCACCGTCGTGCCTATCCGTTGGGGACGGGGCTACGAATCCCGTCCACGACGAGTAGTCGGCATGCGCGTGGGTGTCGATTCACGTGCTCCGGGTACCCGTCGGCGGCATATGCCAATCACCGAGACGGGAGCGACACATTGACCAAGCTGGCGATCATCTATTACTCGGCCACCGGGCACGGCACCGCGATGGCGCAGACGTTGTCAGACGCCGGCGAGTCCGCCGGAGCCGAGGTTCGTGTCCGACACATCGCCGAAACCCGGGACCCGGAGACGTTCGCCGAGAATCCGGCGTGGTCGGCCAACTACGAGGCCACCAAGGACCTGCCCGCCGCGACCGGCGACGACATCGTCTGGGCGGACGGCGTCATCTTCGGGAGCCCGACGCGGTTCGGCAGCACGGCGTCGCCGTTCCAGACATACATCGACTCCCTCGGGGGACTGTGGGCCGAGGGCAAGCTGGCCGACAAGGCCTACGCCGCCTACACCTCCAGCAACACCGCCCACGGCGGGCAAGAGACCACCCTCACCGGTCTCTACACATCGCTGATGCACTTCGGCGGCATCCTCGTCCCGCCCGGGTACACCGACGGACTGAAGTTCGCCGACGGCAACCCGTACGGCGTCTCCCATGTCACGGGTCCGGAGAACAAGAACGAGCTCGACGACGCGACGAAGGCCGCGCTCGAACACATGGCGCAGCGGGTGGTGCGGATCGCGGGCCTCCTCGCTGCCTGATAGTCGTCGCTCACGAGATCCGTTCCCGCTCAGCCGTTTGGTTCGGGCGGGGACGGATCTTGTGAGCGCGCGGTCGCCGTAATCGAGTTGACAGCGAAGGTTCGGCGGTTCACCATCGGTGCTCGTGTCTGTCAGTGTGTCGCCCTCCGGGCGTGAGGAGGTCGTCGGCGTCGTGCGCGCCGACGGTTGAGTAACCCGCTCCGATCGGCGCGCGTCCCCGCAGTAATGGACCGCGCCGGTCGAATCGTGCACTCTTCTTCCTCCTCCGACACCTGAGGTGTATCCACTCATGCATTACTTGACCGAAACCCAGATCCGTTCGTCGTTCGTCAACGCCTCGCTGCGCGAACGCAAGAGCGTGACCCTCCCGCCCGCCGTCGACGATTTCGACTGGGAACAAATCGATTTCGTCGGGTGGCGCGACCCGAAACTACCGCTGGTCGGATACGTGGTCGTCCCGACCGACGACGACGTCGTGGGCATCATGCTCCGTCTCGGCGGCCGCCAGCCGCGAACCCGTCCCCTGTGCTCGTTCTGCGAGGACGTGCATCTACCCAACGAGGTCGCCTTCTTCAGTGCGAAACTCGCCGGCGCCGCGGGACGCAAGGGCAACACGGTCGGGACGTTGATCTGCTCGAACTTCGAGTGTTCGGCGAACGTCCGCGCCAAGCCGTCGGCCATCTTCTCCACAGACGACCCCGAAACCGTTCGGCAACAGCGCATTCAGGCATTGCGGAGCCACCTCTCCGGCTTCGCACGGCGAGTGGCGAGCGGCGACAGCCCCTCTGCTCCCTGATCCGAAAGAACGACCTGCCCCCTAAGGAGCTTGCAGAGGGCGCGTCTACTTC
>NZ_JAMBDT010000085.1:0-22717 GCF_025143765.1 Gordonia sp. p3-SID1431 | reverse complement strand
AAGAACTCCATCAGCTCGGGCCGGAGCAGACACGACGGCCCCTCGCCGGCGACGACGTCGTCGCGGACCGGGAACACCTGCCGGTTGGCGACATCCACGAGATGAACGAGGGGGGAGTGCTGCGGGCTCGACACCGTCACCGTCACCACCGACCCGGCGGCACTGATCGAGAGATCGGAGGCCACCTCGCCGGGCAGGTCGATGGGCGGGTGCAGGGTCTGATCGGGCAGGGTCATGATCTGCAACTCGCTGCAGCCCCGCACATTCCACAGCAGGGCGACGGTCGACTGGTCGTGGCTGACCGCGAACTCGTCGAGGCCGATGTCGACGCGCTGGGCCATCACCCGGAAGCGCACGCCGAACTTGCTGACCTCGACTCCCAGGAGCCGCGGGAACTTGGCGTCGAAATCGCTGCGCACCAGCGCCTGGACGCTGTCGAGGTCGCGGTCCGGTTCGTTCGGGGCGGGGACGAACACCAGGGAGGAGTGGTCGAAACCCTGGTCGAGGAGGTAACCCTGGTCGGTGACCGCGCCCGGATCCTGTGGCAGCAGCGGGGTCATCGTGATCTCGTCGTCACCCGACTCGGGGCGGCGGCGCAGCAGCAGCATGTCGTGATAGCCCCGCGGACCTACTCGGACGAGGGTGGCACCCTTCCACGAGTCGATCAGCACGCTGCCGACGCGCTGATCGAGGGTGAGTGTCGTCCCGGTCCCCGGATGCACGCGGAGCGCGTGGGAGGTGCCGTCCTGATCGATGGCGGTGATCAGGACCCAGTCGGTGTCCCAGCCGACCAGGCCCACCGTGCCGAACGATCGCCCGTCGGGGCGGGTCGCGGCGATGCGATGGGCGGTGTCGTCGTCGGGATCGGTGGTGACGACCCACACCTGGTGATGCTCACCGCCGCTCGGCGCGATCTCGACCGCCAGCCAGCGACCGTCGGTGGAGTGCACCACCTTTCGGACGGGCCCGGTGGATCGTAGCTGCACCCAGCGCAACTCGCCGACGCCGTCCCGCGAGAGCGACCGCTGCGCGGCCCGCGGATAACCGGTGCCCTCGTCGACGATGTAGGCGAAGGCGCTCCCGTCGGGAGAGAGCGAGGCGCCGTAGGTCTTCCAGCCGCGGTCGTCGAAACGCAGAGCGGTCACCGTCGGGCGTTCGCTTCCATCGTCTGCAACCACATCTCCAGCACGGCGACCTGCCACAGTTCGTTGCCGTCGAGTCTCGTGCGAATCCCGTTCGGATCGGCGAACAGTCGGTCGAGGGCCTCGGGACGGTACAGGCCGCGATCTCGGGCCGCCTTCGACCGTAGGGTGTCCGACACGAGATCGAGGACGCCGCCGGTCAGATGGCGGATACCCGGCACCGGAAAGTACCCCTTCGTGCGATCGATGACTGCCGACGGCAGCAACGCCCGGCTCGCCTCCTTGAGGACGCCCTTGCCGCCATGTGCGAGTTTGAGATCGGGGGGACACGTGGCGGCCAGTTCGACGAACTCGTGGTCGAGGAACGGGACGCGGGCCTCCAGGCCCCAGGCCATCGTCATGGTGTCGACGCGTTTGACCGGGTCGTCGACGAGCATGACGGTCGTGTCCAGGCGGAGGGCGGCGTCGACGGCGGTGGCCGCGCCCGGTGCGGACTGGTGGGCCCAGGCGAACTCGAAGCTCGGGTCGTACCCGGCCTCGGTGAGGTAGTCGTCTGCGAGGATGCCGCGGATGTCGACATCGTCGCGGTCGAAGAACACGTCGGCGTACGCGCGCGTCGTCTTCTCCCGGGTCACGTCCAGCAGCGGGGGATACCAGCTGTACCCGCCGAGGATCTCGTCGGCGCCCTGACCGGACTGGACCACCTTGATGGACTTGCTGACCTCCTGCGACAGGAGATAGAACGCGACGCAGTCGTGGCTGACCATCGGTTCGCCCATCGCCGCGACCGTGTCCGGGATAGCGGGCAGCAACCGGTCGGTCCCGATGTGGATCTTGTGGTGGTCGGTACCGAAGGTGTCGGCGATGAGGTCGGAGTAGGCGTACTCGTCCCCCGATTCCCCGGCCGCGGAATCGAATCCGATGCTGAAGGTCGCGAGGTCGGTCTGGCCCTGCTCGGCGAGCAGCGCGACCACCAGCGAGGAGTCGACGCCCCCGGACAGCAGCACGCCGACCGGGACGTCGGCGACCATGCGCCTGCGCACGGAGGTCCGTAGCGAGTCGAGCAGCTCGTGCTGCCATCGCTTCTCGTCCCAGTCTCGACGGTCGGGATGCGGTTCGAAAGCCGGTTCCCAGTAACGGCGTTCGGTGCGGCGTCCGTCGGGCTGGATGGTCATGACGGTGGCCGGCGGCAGCTTCCGGATGCCGTTGTAGATGGTGTGCGGTGCCGGGACGACGGCGTGGAAGCTGAAGTAGTGGTGCAACGCCACCCGATCGATCGAGGTGTCGACGTCGCCGGCGCGCAGGAGTGCCTGCACCGACGAGGCGAACCGGAGTCGACCGGGGGTGTCGGCGAGATAGAGCGGTTTGATGCCGAGCCGGTCCCGTCCGAGGGTGACCACGCCGGTGTCGGTGTCGACGACGGCGAACGCGAACATGCCCATGAAATGGTCGACGCAGTCGGGGCCCCAGGCATGGAACGCCTTGAGGATGACCTCGCTGTCGGCGTGGGAGAAGAACGTGTAGCCCTTGCCCTCGAGTTCGGCGCGCAGTTCGTGGTGGTTGTAGATGCAGCCGTTGAAGACCAACGCCAGGCCGAGTGCCGGGTCGATCATCGGCTGACTGCCCTTTTCGGTCAGGTCGATGATCTTCAGGCGCCGATGACCGAGCGCCACAGCGCCTTTCGAGAAGACGCCCGAGCCGTCAGGGCCGCGACGCGTCATCTCGCAGGTCATGGCGTCGACCGCCGAGACATCCGGAGCCGTCCCGTCGAACCGGATCTCGCCGCAGATTCCGCACATGGGTCGGTGGTCCTCCTCGTTACCTGTCGTACTCCGGTGCCGCTGGTGCCCTGGTGCCCCGGGCGGAGGCATCCTCCCACCCTAGGAGCAGCCGGTCGGGACGGCACCCCGGGCGGGGCGACTACTTCGGCGTCAACCAGGTGGTGATGTCGCAGTGCACGACCTCGACCCCCTCGGTGTCGACGATGCTCACCGACACGGTGACGTCGGTGCCGGTGGTGATCGCGTCGAAGTCGACGGGGTCGGCCAGTCGCGCCTCGGCGGTCAGGCGCGTCGTCGCCTTCGTCAGATAGCTGGTCTGCATCGCCTTGGGAATCCAACGGTGGGTGGTGGGGGTGGTGGCCTCCATCAGCATCCCCATCGCGGCCTCGGCCAGGTTGCACGCCGCGATCGCGTGGAAGGTGCCGATGTGGTTGTGGACGCCGAACCAGTTGGGTGCGGTGACCTTGCAGTATCCGGGCTCCATCTCCTGCACGAGAGGCAGGACGGTGCCGAAGTACGGGACCTTCGCGACCATGCCGAGGGAGAAGAGAACGTTGCCCAGCGGATTGGCGGGCAGCTTCTTGCGCAGGGCGAAGGTGGGGTTCGTGGAACTCATGGCGGTATCTTACTCATCGGTCAGGTAAGGTTTCTGCCGACGGCCACCGGCGCTGATTTGATCGTGCTCCCGACCTGATGCATACTGTTCGGGTTGCCTTGACCGGCGGACGCAGGTTGTGCCATGTGCCAAACCCGCGGTCGCGATCAGGTGAATGACTCCCAGGCCCGGTCTACGGGGACTGGGCGTGTAACGCGTGCCCCGATATCGGTTCACGGTCCCGACACGCCCGACCGCGGGTGCCGGAGCAAACCGGCTCGTACCAGGTGCGAGCCAACGTACAACGACAGATGAACAGCGTCGATTGCCGTATCTCACACGGTGGTCATGTGCTCAGCCGGCGAGAGGTCGGTCCAGATCACGCGGTGTTTGTCTGTCGAGAACAACTGACGGAAGAGGACACAGCGTGGCGGGACAAAAGATCCGCATCAGGCTCAAGGCCTACGACCACGAGGCGATCGACGCTTCGGCGCGCAAGATCGTGGAGACCGTGACCCGTACCGGGGCACGCGTCGTCGGCCCGGTGCCATTGCCCACCGAGAAGAACGTGTACTGCGTCATCCGTTCGCCGCACAAGTACAAGGACAGCCGCGAACACTTCGAGATGCGTACCCACAAGCGACTCATCGACATCCTCGACCCGACACCGAAGACGGTCGACGCGCTCATGCGCATCGACCTGCCGGCCAGCGTCGACGTCAACATCCAGTAGGACGGGGGCGAGATAACACATGAGCAATCAGAGTTCGACCAAGGGCATCCTGGGCACCAAGCTCGGCATGACCCAGGTCTTCGACGAGAACAACCGCGTCGTCCCGGTGACTGTCATCCAGGCCGGCCCGAACGTGATCACCCAGCTCCGCACCGCGGACCGTGACGGCTACACCGCCGTCCAGCTCGCCTACGGCGCCGTCGATCCCCGCAAGGTGACCAAGCCGGTCGCCGGCCAGTTCGGCAAGGCCGGGGTCACCCCGCGCCGCCACCTGGCCGAGATCCGCGTCAACGACGTCGCCGAGTTCGAGGTCGGTCAGGAACTGACCGCCGAGATCTTCGCCGACGGCGCGCTGGTCGACGTCACCGGCACCTCCAAGGGCAAGGGCTTCGCCGGTGTCATGAAGCGTCACGGCTTCGCCGGTCTGGGCGCCAGCCACGGTGCCCACCGCGTGCACCGCGCTCCGGGCTCGATCGGTGGCTGCGCCACCCCGGGTCGCGTGTTCAAGGGCATGCGCATGGCAGGCCGCATGGGTAACGACAAGGTGACCACGCAGAACCTCACCGTCCACAAGGTGGACGCCGAGGCCGGTCTCCTGCTGATCAAGGGAGCGATCCCGGGTCGCAAGGGCGGCATCGTGATGGTTCGCGACGCAGTGAAGGGTGGTGCCAAGTGAGCACCGAGACGGCTACCAAGCTGACGCTGGACGTCAAGACCGCCGACGGCAAGACCAACGGAACCGTTGACCTGCCCGCCGCGCTCTTCGACGCCCCGGCCAACATCGCGCTGATGCACCAGGTCGTCGTGGCCCAGCAGGCCGCGGCACGCCAGGGCACGCACTCCACCAAGACCCGCGGCGAGGTCCGCGGCGGTGGCGCCAAGCCGTACCGCCAGAAGGGCACCGGCCGTGCGCGTCAGGGTTCGACCCGCGCGCCGCAGTTCGCCGGCGGTGGCACCGTCCACGGCCCGCAGCCGCGCGACTACAGCCAGCGCACCCCCAAGAAGATGAAGGCGGCCGCACTGCGCGGTGCGCTGAGCGACCGCGCTCGTAACGAGCGCATCCACGTGATCACCGAACTGGTCTCCGGGCAGAAGCCCTCGACCAAGTCGGCGCGTCAGTTCCTGGAGAGCCTCTCCGATCGCCGCAAGTTCCTGGTCGTCCTCGGCCGCGAGGACCTGACGGCGTGGCTGAGTGTCGCGAACCTGCAGAACGTGCTGCCGATCGCGCCGGATCAGCTCAACACCTACGACGTCCTGGATTCGGACGAGGTGGTGTTCAGCGTCGAGACGCTCAATGCCTTCATCGAGCAGAACACGGCGGATGCCAAGGCTGCCGTCGAGAAGACAGCAGAGGAGGCCTGACATGGCGACCGTTGCCGACCCGCGCGACATCATCCTGGCGCCCGTGATCTCGGAGAAGTCCTACGGGCTCATGGAGGACAACGTGTACACCTTCCTGGTGCACCCGGAGTCCAACAAGACCGAGATCAAGATCGCGATCGAGAAGATCTTCGGTGTCAGCGTTGCCAGCGTCAACACCGCGAACCGACAGGGCAAGCGCAAGCGGACCCGCACCGGCTACGGCCAGCGCAAGTCCACCAAGCGCGCCATCGTGTCGCTGACCGCAGACAGCAAGCCCATCGAGATCTTCGGGGGCTCGGTCAGCTGACCGGGGCGCCCAGAGAAGGACTAGAGACTCATGGCTATTCGTAAGTACAAGCCGACGACCCCGGGTCGTCGTGGGGCCAGCGGCTCCGACTTCGCCGAGGTCACCCGTGACCACCCGGAGAAGTCGCTGGTGCGTCCGCTGCACGGGCGTGGTGGCCGAAACGCTCACGGCCGCATCACCACTCGTCACAAGGGTGGCGGCCACAAGCGCGCCTACCGTCTGATCGACTTCCGTCGCAACGACAAGGACGGCATCAACGCCAAGGTCGCTCACATCGAGTACGACCCGAACCGCACCGCGCGGATCGCGTTGCTGCACTACGTCGACGGCGAGAAGCGCTACATCATCGCGCCCAAGGGCCTGAAGCAGGGTGACGTCGTCGAGAGCGGCTCGACCGCCGACATCAAGCCCGGCAACAACCTGCCGCTGCGCAACATCCCGACCGGTACCCAGGTCCACGCCGTGGAGCTGCGTCCGGGTGGCGGCGCGAAGATGGCCCGCAGCGCGGGATCGTCGATCCAGCTGCTGGGCAAGGAAGGCACCTACGCCACCCTGCGTATGCCCTCCGGCGAGATCCGTCGCGTCGACGTGCGCTGCCGCGCCACCGTCGGCGAGGTGGGCAACGCCGAGCAGAGCAACATCAACTGGGGCAAGGCCGGCCGTATGCGCTGGAAGGGCAAGCGCCCGACCGTCCGTGGTGTCGTCATGAACCCGGTCGACCACCCGCACGGTGGTGGTGAGGGCAAGACCTCCGGTGGTCGCCACCCGGTCAGCCCGTGGGGCAAGCCCGAGGGCCGTACCCGCAAGAACAAGGCCAGCGACAAGCTGATCGTCCGCCGCCGTCGTACCGGCAAGAACAAGCGATAACAGGAGGAGGTAAGAGAATGCCACGCAGCCTCAAGAAGGGCCCGTTCGTCGACGACCACCTCCTGAAGAAGGTGGATGTCCAGAACGAGAAGGGCACCAAGCAGGTCATCAAGACCTGGTCCCGTCGTTCGACCATCATTCCCGACTTCATCGGTCACACCTTTGCCGTCCACGACGGCCGCAAGCACGTGCCGGTGTTCATCTCGGATTCGATGGTCGGGCACAAGCTGGGCGAGTTCGCCCCCACCCGTACCTTCAAGGGTCACATCAAGGATGACCGGAAAGCGAAGCGCCGGTAATGACTACGCAGACCGATAATCCGACAGCAAAGGCAACCGCCAAGTTCGTGCGCGTCACGCCGATGAAGGCGCGTCGTGTCCTGGACCTGGTCCGCGGCAAGAACGTGGACGAGGCCCTCGACATCCTGCGGTTCGCGCCGCAGTCGGCGTCCGAGCCCGTGTACAAGGTCCTGGCGAGTGCCGTGGCCAACGCGGAGAACAACCTGGATCTGGATCGCCGGACCCTGGTCGTCGCCACCGCGTTCGCCGACGAGGGCCCGACCCTCAAGCGCTTCCAGCCGCGCGCGCAGGGTCGTGCGTTCCGTATCCGCAAGCGCACCAGCCACATCACCGTGGTCGTGGAGAGCCTGCCGGAGAAGGCAGCCGGCGGCCGTGGCCGTTCGCGTCAGCCGAAGAAGAAGGGAGCCTAGTAGTGGGCCAGAAAATCAACCCGCACGGCTTCCGTCTGGGCATCACCACCGACTGGAAGTCGCGGTGGTACGCCGACAAGCAGTACGCGGACTACGTCAAAGAGGATGTCGCCATCCGCAAGCTCCTGTCCACGGGGCTCGAGCGGGCCGGCATCGCCAAGGTGGAGATCGAGCGCACCCGTGACCGGGTTCGCGTCGACATCCACACCGCGCGTCCGGGCATCGTCATCGGTCGCCGCGGCGCCGAGGCCGATCGCATCCGCGGCGACCTGGAGAAGCTGACCGGTAAGCAGGTCCAGCTGAACATCCTCGAGGTCAAGAACGCCGAGTCCGAGGCCCAGCTGGTGGCCCAGGGCGTCGCCGAGCAGCTGAGCAACCGTGTGGCGTTCCGCCGCGCGATGCGCAAGGCGATCCAGTCGGCGATGCGTCAGCCGAACGTGAAGGGCATCCGGGTCCAGTGCTCGGGTCGTCTGGGCGGCGCTGAGATGAGCCGCAGCGAGTTCTACCGCGAGGGTCGCGTGCCGCTGCACACGCTGCGCGCCGACATCGACTACGGACTCTACGAAGCCAAGACCACCTTCGGCCGGATCGGCGTGAAGGTGTGGATCTACAAGGGCGACATCGTCGGTGGACGTCGTGAGCTGGCCGCGGCCGCTCCGGCAGCCGAGGATCGCCGTCCGCGCCGGCCCAGCCGGCCCCGGCGTAGCGGTGCCTCGGGCACCACTGCGACGAGCACCGACGCCGCTCGCGCGGCCGAAGCCGCTCCCGCCGAGGCCACCGCTGGTGCGGCTGAGAAGCAGGAGGGCTAGGCCATGTTGATCCCACGTCGGGTCAAGCACCGCAAGCAGCACCACCCCAGCCTCAAGGGGCAGGCCAAGGGCGGCACCAAGGTGACGTTCGGCGATTACGGCATCCAGGCTCTGGAAGGCGCGTACATCACCAACCGTCAGATCGAGTCCGCTCGTATCGCGATCAACCGGCACATCAAGCGTGGCGGCAAGGTCTGGATCAACATCTTCCCGGACCGTCCGCTGACCAAGAAGCCGGCCGAGACCCGCATGGGTTCGGGTAAGGGTTCGCCCGAGTGGTGGGTCGCCCCGGTCAAGCCGGGTCGCGTGCTGTTCGAGATGACCTACCCGAATGAGGAGATCGCTCGCGAGGCCCTGCGTCGCGCGCAGCACAAGCTCCCCATCAAGACCAGGATCGTGACCAGAGAGGAGCAGTTCTGATGGCACTCGGAGTTGCTGCGAACGAGCTTCGTGAGCTCAACGACGCTGATCTGGTCGATCGCCTGAAAGAGTCGAAGGAAGAACTGTTCAACCTTCGGTTCCAGATGGCCACCGGCCAGCTCGACAACAACCGTCGCCTGCGGACCGTGCGTCGCGAGATCGCGCGTATCTACACCGTGATGCGCGAGCGGGAGCTGGGCCTGGCGTCCGGACCGGATGGTGATGACGCATGAGTGAGGACCAGAAGGTGACCGAAACCCAGACCGAGGTGCGCGCACGCCGCAAGGAGCGCATCGGCTACGTGGTCAGCGACAAGATGCAGAAGACCATCGTGGTCGAGCTGGAAGATCGTAAGAGCCACCCGCTCTACGGCAAGATCATCCGGACCACGAGCAAGGTCAAGGCCCACGACGAGAACGGCGATGCCGGCGTCGGTGACCGCGTGCGGATCATGGAGACCCGCCCGCTGTCGGCGACCAAGCACTGGCGTCTCGTCGAGGTGCTGGAGAAGGCCAAGTAAGCCCTCTCCCAACGAGTTCTGCCGTCACCGGCCCGTTCCCCACAGGGAGCGGGCCGGTTTCGTGTATTTGGTCTCAACAGGGGATTGACCGGTCGAGCCGGACAGTGTGAGGCTGAGACGCGATGCCCACCACCGATCTCGCGAGCGGCGACACCCCCGCACGACCCGCGTGGGTGCGGCGCGCATTCGAATCGGATTCGGCGGAGCCGGATCTGGACCGCGTCCGCCGGGTGGGCGCCCGCTTCCTGGGCCTGGGTTTCATCGGTTACCCCGTGGTCTCCGCGGCGTCGATCCTCGCCTCGGCGCCGCTGACCGACGCCTGGTGGCCACCGCTGAGCATCCTGCTGTCGGTCGGACCGGGAATCCTGTTGATCGCGGCGACCTTTCGACCGGGCACGGCGTGGCTCACCCCGCTCGCCCTGACGACCTGGGCCGGGTACATCCTCGGCCTGGGTCTGTGGTTCGTGGCCTGGAACGGGACGACCCTGACGAATCCCGACGACTCGGCGCAGTGGATGGTCGCCTTCTGCGGTATGCCGAGCATGGTGCTGATGCTCGTGCGGCCGCGTCTCGCGGTGGCGGGTCTGCTCGTGTCGTCGACCCTCGCGCACATCTCCCAGCAGCTCGGCCGATTCGGTGAGGTGACTTCCGATGCGCCCGTGGAGATCCTGTGGTCGCTGGTGTTCACCGGTGTCTTCCTCGCGGTCGTGCTGGTCGCGACCCGCACCGGCCGTGAGCTCGACGAGACGCGTGAGGAGACCTACCGCACCGCGGCCAACGTGGCCGCGGCGTCGGCCCGCGAGGTGGAGAAAGAGCGGTTCGACGCCATCGTGCACGACCGGGTCATCGCCTCACTCCTGGCCGTCCGGCCGGGGCGTCCCGACGAGCGGCTCGCCGCCCAGGCCGCGTCGGCCCTCGACGAACTCGCCCGGGTGCCGGGACCCGGGGATGCGGACACCGTGACGGATGTCGAGGTGGTCCGGCGCATCAGGCTGGCCGCCGCCGACATCTCCGAACGATTCGACGTGGAGGTCGTGGGTGGCCAGAACGCCGGTGACCAGGACCCCGGTGACCAGGACGGCGTGGAGGTTCGGCGTGCCGAGCCCGCCTCGTATCCCGTCGAGGTCCTCGATGCGGTGGTCGAGGCGATGTCGGAGTCGTTGCGGAACGTGCTGCGCCACGCCGGGGACGATGCCGAATGCGCTGTCATCGTGCAGTTGGCATCCGACGCCCTGAGCATGGCGGTCGTCGACGACGGCGTCGGGTTCGATCCGGAGTCGGTGGCGGTCGGCCGGCTGGGAATCGCGGTGAGCATCCGCGGTCGTCTCGCGAGGCTGCCCGGTGGCCACGCGCGGGTGCACAGTCGCGCCGGGCGGGGGACCACGGTTCAAATCCGATGGGAGCGGTCGTGAGACGAGAGTGTTCTCGCGGCGTCGACGACGCCGAACGCGGCGAGGTCGTCAATGCGTTCGGCATCGGGTCGCGGCCCCTGTGGCTGATGATGGGCGCGTTCGCATGCGGCTACTTCGCCGTGACGCTCTATGCCGACTCGTCCATCACCGGGTGGTGGCAGTGGACCGGAGTGTTCGCCGGTTTCGTGTTGTTCGTCGTGGCCGGGATGACGATCCTCGATTCGCCCGGTGATCCGCTGCCCGGGTCGACGACCTCCGTCGTCGCCGCGATGACCGTCTCTGCCGTGGCCGTGACGCTGTTCTCGTTGCCGTCGCCGCCGTCGCATGTGATGCAGACCGGGCCGCCGATGGGGGCATCGGTGATCATCCTGGCCTTCGTCGCGGTGCGCGGTCGTCCCCTGGCGGCGTGGCTCGCGAGCGGTTGCATCAGCGTCATCGCGGGCGTGTGGGGCGCCGTCTCGACCGCGGGAGCGGTCTGGGGACTGTCGATCACCCTGCCGGGATACGCGATCATGATCATGGGGTCGCTGTTCTCCGTCATGCTGCGCCCGATGGCCCGCAACATCTACGAACTACGCGAGGCCAACGAACGTCAGGCGGCGCTCGACGCCGCCGCCGCTGCGGCCACCGAGGTGCGGGACCGACGTCTCGCCGCCCTCGACGAACGCGCACGCCCCGTCCTCACACGCATGGCGCGCCGCGAGACCTTCACCGCCGACGAGGTGGTCGCGGCCCGACTGCTCGAGGCGCAGTTACGCGACGGCATCCGTGCCTCCGGGCTCGACCTTCCGACGGTCCGGGACGCGGCGTGGCGGGCGCGTCAGCGGGGTGTGCGCGTCGTTCTGCTCGACGACGGCGGGCTGGCCGAGCTCGACGACGCGCACGCGGACGTGGCGCGCGAACGGCTGGCGAAGGCGGTCGCCGAGCTGCTGGACGAGGTCGAGGACGGCCGCGTGACGGTACGCATCCAACCACCGGGTCGCGACGCGCTCGCGTCGGTCGGAGTGGACGCGAGCCACGTCTCTCACCGGGTCGAGTTCCACCCCCGTGTGCTGGTCCGCACCGAAATCGGGCGCGAGGCACGTGCTGAGAACGCCTAGCGCACGGAGGGTCGACGACGGCGCCGCCACCGACGCGGAACCCATCGAGACCAACGCCGATCTGGTACGCGCACAACACTATGCGGCTCGCTTCGTCGGAGCGGGCGTGATCGCCTACTCCGCGGCGATGCTGCCGGTTCTGATCGGTTCGGCCTCGCTGACGGCTTCGTGGTGGCCGCCGCTCAGTGCAGCACTCATCGTCGGACCCGCGATCGCACTGCTCGTCGGTAGTTTCCGTCCGACGACGGGATGGATACTGCCGGCGGGCATCTGCAGCGCCGCCGGTTACCTCCTGGCGACGGCATTGTGGTTCGTCGCATGGAACCCCGACACCGCGGGCGGGTACGGACGGTGGCCGGTGTGGCTGGTGCAGTTTCCCGGCGTCCCCGGGCTCGCGTTGGTGATCGCGCTCCGGTTCGGCTCGGCGATCGGCTATCTTGTGGTGGCGACGGCGATGGTGCACACCGCCAATCAGCTGGCCGTGTTCGGTGGTGTCCGGGCGACGATGTACACGAGTACCGCCCTGACCATCGGGCTGACGGGGGTGTTCATGGCGGTGGGGATTGTGACGATGCGAACCGCTCAGAAGCTGGGGGAGACGCGCTCCACCGCGGTGCGGGCGGCGGAGGTGACCGCGTCGGCGGTCGCACGGGAAGCCGAACGCTCCCGCTATGACGCGTTGATACACGATCATGTGATCGCCTGCCTCCTCGCGCTGCGGCCGTCGACCCGGGACCAGCGGGTGGCCGAGCAGGCCCGACAGGCTCTCGGCGAGATCGACGCCTGGCGTCGCGGCGACCGCGATGTGGGTGGTGACGTCGTCCCGACAGAGTTGCTCCGGAAAGTCCGGCTGACGACCGCACAGATCGACGACGATGTGGAATTCACCGTCCACGTCGTCGACAACGGCCAGACCTATCCAGCGGAGGTCGTCGAGGCCGTGCTCGCCGCTCTGTCGGAGGCGATGCGCAACAGCGTGCGCCATGCCGGGGACCACGCGGAGCGGGTCGTCGGTGGTGAACTCGCGGCCGACGCGCTCTGGGTGGGCGTCGCCGACGACGGAGTGGGGTTCGACCCCGGACATCTCGACTCGTCGCGCTTCGGCATCGACGCCGGACTCATCGGTCGAATGCGCGCGATCGGCGGCGACGCGGAGGTACGCAGCGCTCCCGGCCGCGGGACGGTGGTGAGGCTCTCATGGTCGCCGAGATGAGCGGCGCAGGCATCCAGGCGTCCGCCGCAACTGCTTGCGCGGCCGCCGGGACCGGCGGTCAGGACGACGACCTCTTCGGGTTTGGATCCCGCGCAGTGCTTGTCGCGCTCGTCGGATTCGCGGTCGCGTACGTGACAGTGACCGTCGGAACCGGCCTGCACATCACCTCACCCCGTCGATGGGCAGGCTTGATCGTGGCATTCGGGCTGCTGGTGGTCACGGCACGACGGGTGGTGCGACTCCCGGACGGCCGATGTGATCGACGGTCGGCCGTTGCGGCCGCCGTCGCGGTGCTCGCCGCGACCGGGATTTCGTGGTGGTCGCTGCCCGCCGAGCAGTACATGACGCTGCAGAACGGCCCGGCGACCGCAGGAGGAATCGTGGTGCTGACGCTCGTCGCGGTGCGTGGGCAGCCGGGAATCGCGTGGGCCGGCGCAGTGGCGATGAGCGTGCTGTGCGGGCTGTGGGGTCTCGACCGGGGCATCGGCTTCGTTCCCGGCGTGACGATCACCGTGTGGGCATACCCGGTTCTCGTCCTGTCGGCGCTGTTCCTGCTCATCCTCCGGCCGATGGCCGATCAGAATGCCGAACTGCGGGCCCGGTCCCTCCGGGAGGCGTTCGACGCAGCATCGACGGAGGCGGCCGCCGACGAGCGCCGGCGCAATTTCGAGGACTTCGAGCAGCGTGCGCGCCCGGTCCTGGAGCGCATCGCCGCGGACGAAGAGTTCTCGTCGTCGGAGATCGCCGAGATGCATCTGCTCGAGGCCCAGCTCCGCGACGGCATCCGGGCACCCGACTGGGACACGCCCGCGATCCGGGATGCGGTGTGGGCGGCGCGAGCCCGCGGGGCGGTGGTGATCCTGCTCGACGACGGGGCGCTGCAATCGCTCGATGAAGAAGACCGCGCTTCGTCACGCGATCGGATGGCGCGCCTGTTGCTCGACGAGTTGGCTGCCGACAACGAGCGGGTGACAGCCCGGATCATGCCGCCGGGCCGACCGGTGGCGGCGTCCGTGGTCGTCTCGTCGCGAGACTGCACGCGTCGGATCGAGATGACCGCAGAGGGCGAGGTGGTGCGGAGCGTCTCGGGCACGTGAGGACGAGATTCAGACCAGTCCGGATCAGGAGCGCAACCACTCGAGGACGGCCGGCGTCACCGGAGCGGTCGCGTCGGCATATTCCGGGTGTTTCTTCAGGAACGAAGCCACCAGCGGGCACACGCCTACGATCGTGAGGTTGCGTGCGCGGGCGTCTTCGAGGGCTTCGCGCACCAGGATCGTCGCGAGACCGCGTCCGCCGAACGCCGGGTCGACCTCGGTGTGGAAGAACACCCGCTCGGTCGTCGGAGCGTCGTCGGTCCCGGAGACCCGGTCGCGGTACTCGGCGAAGCCGGCCAGTGCGACACCACCGGGCGCGTCGACGTGGATGTCGTAGCGGTGTTCGGCGGGGTTGTCGCGCACCGTGGTCTCGGCGCCGGTCTTGTCCGCGGTCATTGCTGCACTTCCACGATCGGGCCGTGCACGGACCAGGGGAAGTCGATCCACTTGTCGGTGGTCCGCCAGCTGTAGTCGGGGATCGTGATGGTGTGCGGCTTCTTGTAGAGCACGGCGTTGCGGACCTCGGCGACCCGTCCCTGCTCCTGGCAGAAATCGTTGACCAGTTTGAGGGTCTTGCCGGTGTCGGCCACGTCGTCGACGACGAGCACCCGCTGGTCGGTCAGACCGCTCGACTCCAGGAGCGAGGGCAGCATCACCGGTTCGGACAGTGTCTCGCCGACGCCGGTGTAGAACTCGACGTTCAACGAGATCATCAGCTTGCAGTCCAGGGCGTAGGCGAGGGCGCCGGCCGGGATCAGGCCGCCGCGGGCGATGCCGAGGATGATGTCCGGCACGAACGCGTCGGCGGCTACGTGCTCGGCGAGTTGGCGGCAGGCGATGCCGTTGAGCTCCCAGGTGAGAACTTCGCGCTCGGGAGATGGAGTGGTCATGGGGACACTCTTCCAGAGCGCCCGCGGCGCCGGGAGCCGAGTGGCACACCGACTCGGGTCTTACGCCGAGGGGACGCGATGCGAACCGGGGCGCGAATATGGCTCGAAGGTTTCGGTGAAGAACCGGTTAATTGCTGCTATTCCCTTTCACCTCGACGAAAAAGAATGTCGGAAACACGCTATTTGATGTAGACGTTCGTGCATTTCTCGGTATCATTGCGGCCAATGAATACTGCGCTTCACAAATCTGATGCTCTTGCCGATTTGCAATCGTTGATCCATGTGTACTCGAGCAAGCATCATTGTCTGGCGCTTGCGGTCGTGTTAGGAGAACACAACCAAATCAACTTGCAAAAACGATTTCATGAATGCCCGCAAGGTGTACGAACGCTGGTCAGTGTCGGTCCGTATTTGGTGGTGGGGGCGTTGTGAGTACACTTTCGGTGATCGTTCCGGCATATAACGAGGCCGACACGATCAGACGATGCCTGGACCATCTGATCGCCCAGACCAGGCACGTCGACGAGATCATCGTCGTCGACAACTCGTCGACGGACGCGACCGCGGCCATCGTCGACGAGTTCGCGGAACACAACGACAACGTCCGGCGCATCGTCGAGCCTCGGCCCGGGGTCATCCCGGCGCGCAATTGTGGATTCGATTCCGCCACGTCGGACATCATCGCAAAAACCGATGCGGACTCGTTCGTGCGGGAGGACTGGGCCGAGCGGATCGTGACGTTCTTCGATTCCGAGGAAGGACAGGCTTACGACGGTCTGACGGGCGTGGTACTCACCTGGGACGGTCCGTCGCGCGCACTGCAGCATCGTCTCGTGACCCTGACGCTGGGCGCATTGGCCGACGGGGGAAAGATCGGGGGTCTCAGCGGCCCTAATTACGCGATCCGTCAGGTCGCATGGAAACAAGTGCGGGATTCGCTGAGGTCCGACCCGGACATCTGGGAGGAACTCGACCTGAGTCTGGCTTTGTCCGACTGGGGCCTGATGATGTATTTCGACCCGCGCGTCCAGGTAGACACCTCGTGCCGACAGTTACGTCACTCACCGTGGCAGAACCGCTCCTACATCGCCGGTGGTGTACGCACGGCCGCGCGGCGGGGCGACGATGCGGCGGTGAAGGTGCTCCGGGTCGATCGGCCGTTCCGATTCTTGGGATTCACCGTGATGTGGTTGTTGTTCCGGCCTTGGGATGACGAGAAGCACAACTGGCGCCCCCACCGACTGCTCATGCCGCTCGAACGGCGCCGCGCCCTCGTCACCTGTGAACGCCGCGCCGACGACCGGTGACCGCGGTGATGGCGTGCGGCGGGTCGCGAACGCCCGCGTAACCTTTCCGCGCGGCCCGACGACAAATTCGTGAATGACGGACCGGGTCAAATTCGTCCGAAACGGCGAATCGTGCGTAAGTTTGTTGTCGTGGATGCCTAGCTTCAGATGGTCGTGCCCCGCCCTGCGGACTCTCGGCTGACGAGCGGGCTGTCCGTGTTGTCCTGTCGTCGACGCGTAGAGGAAGACATGTCCGAGGCCAGTGGTCAGCGACCCTCAGTCGCGTCCTACGAGCCGCGTCATCAACGGCACGACCCGCCCCTTCCGCCACTGCCCGAGGACCCGTTCGTACTGCCGGACCCGGTAGCGGAGCAACTTCGGCGCTGGCGTGCCGAACGGGAGAGTCCCTCGACGCCGACCGCGGACGACGCGGATTCGGACGTCACCTCACCCAACGGCCATACCGCAGGCCCGGCCGCCCGGGCCCCCTATCGCGCCGCACCGCCCGAGGACGAGGCCCTCGTCGGCGAGCGCCCTGTTGATGGGGTGCGTGGCGGCGGCGATGAACGGGCCGACCAGCGAGACTTCGCATCCCCGGATCACAACGGCCACGTCGTCGAGACGGCACCGTTCGATACACCGGCGCGGATGGTTCCGCAGTGGCATCGACCTCCGGCCGATGGGTCCGGATCGCCGACAGTTGACGTGCCGTCGCCGGAGCCGCCCCCGCCGACCACCGCGGCCCCATCAGGGCTCGCGATCGAGGCCAGGAACCTGCACAAGAAATTCAAGGACATGGTCGCCGTCGAGGACGTGAGCTTCACCGTCCCGGCCGGCAGCATCGTCGCGTTGCTCGGGCCCAACGGCGCGGGTAAGACCACGACGGTCAACATGCTTTGCACCCTGTTGAAGCCCGACGGCGGCACCGCCACCGTCAACGGTCACGATGTCGCACACGACGCGGCATCGGTCCGGAAGTCCATCATGCTGACCGGGCAGTTCGCCGCCCTCGACGAGGCCCTGACCGGCCGCGAGAACCTGGTTCTGTTCGGTCGTCTCCTCGGCCTCGACAAGTCGGCTGCCCGCGCCCGCGCCGACGAACTGCTCGACGCCTTCTCGCTGACCGATGTCGGCGGCAAGCGGGTCCGCGAGTATTCCGGCGGTATGCGCCGACGGATCGACATCGCCTGTGGACTTGTCACCGCGCCGCGGATCGTCTTTCTCGACGAGCCCACGACCGGGCTCGATCCGCGCAGCCGCCTCGAGGTCTGGTCGCTCGTGGAGAAGCTCCGCGACTCCGGTGTCACCATCCTGCTGACCACCCAGTATCTCGAAGAGGCCGACGTCCTGTCCGACAACATCGTCGTCATCGACAAGGGGCGGGTCATCGCCGAGGGAACGTCCGACGAGCTGAAGGCGTCGACCGGTGCGGCCTACTGCGAGGTCACACCCGCCGACCCCGCGGACCGTGCCCGGCTCCGCGACACCCTGGCCGATCTCATCGCCGATCACGTCCAGGGCGATGACGACCACTTCGTCGCCGTGCCCGCGCCGGACGGTCCCGAGACCCTCGTCGAGGTCATCAGGAGAACGGCAGCGGCCGACATCCCGCTGTCCGATGTCGCGATGCGGCGGCCATCGCTCGACGAGGTCTTCCTGGCGCTGACCGATCCGCGCCGGGACCGGAGTTCGACCTGACATGACGACTTCTGACGTACTGCGATCGGGGGCGATGTCGTCGGGATCGGTCACAACCGTGCTGACCGAGCCGCGCGTGCGGCCCGTCCAGCAGTGGTGGGCGCTGTCCGGTCGCGGGATCTCGAAGGTGTTCCGGGGCGGCGAGGTGATCTTCGCGTTCGTGTCCCCGGCCTTCCTCGCGATCTGCTTCTACCTACCGCTGCGCAGCATCGTCGAGGTCACGCCCGGGATCAACTACGGGCAGTTCCTGATGCCGATCATCGTGCTGCAGTCGGTGAACTTCGCTGCGTCCTCGGCGGCGATGCGTGCGGCCTTCGACGGCGTCCAGGGGATCAACACCCGGTTCCGGGTGATGCCGATGTCGCCGGTGATCCCGATGTTGGCGCGGACCGCGACCAACGGTGTCCTGCTGGTGATCTCGCTCGTCTGCGCGGCGGTGGCCTGCCTGATCATCGAGTGGCGTCCGGGCGGCGGTCTGTGGGGCACCGTCGGGCTGTTCGGTTTGGCGTTCCTGATCGGCGCCCTGTTCTCGTGGGCGGCCGACGGCCTGGGACTGGTGGCCGGAAGTCCGGAGGCCACCAGTCAGGCGCTGGCGCTGCCGACGCTGATCCTGGGCATGATGTCCACGGGGTTCGTGCCGCTGACCCAGTTCCCGGAGTGGATTCAGCCGTTCGTGCGCAACCAGCCGATCTCGCAGTTCGCGGATTCGATGCGCGCTCTCGACGCCGGGACCGCCACATGGCACCAACTGCAGCCGTCGCTGTGGTGGTGCGCCGGCCTGGCCGCGACCGCGCTGCTTCTGCTGGCGATCAGTACGCGGAGGGCGCGCTGATGAGCGCCCTCGACGTGAGCACGGCGACCGTCGGGGAACCGGGCGCCCAGCGACAATTCTTGACGACCGCAGCCACCGACGTGCCGCGGGAGTCGTCGTTCCGGGCGTGGTGGCACCAGAGTCTCCCGCTCGCCGGCCGACAGATCGTGGTGTTCGTCCGCGACGTCCCTACCCTGATGCAGGCGCTGCTCTTCCCAGCGCTGAGCATGATCATGTTCAAGGTCGTACTCGGCGACGCCATCGGGTCGGCAACCGGCCAGAACAGCGCCTATGGCACGGTGCCGCTGGTGATCCTCGTCGGTGCGATGTTCGGTTCGATCGCCTCGGCGACCCGCCTGAACCGGGAACGGGCCACGGGTCTGCTGGCCAGGCTGTACGTCCTGCCGATCCATCGGGCGGCCGACCTCACCTCGCGGGTGATGTCCGAGCTGGTCCGCATCCTCGTGACGACGCTCATCCTGCTCGCCGCCGGCCACCTGATCGGTTTCCGGTTCACCCAGGGGTTCGGATCGGCGATCGGACTGGTACTGGTGGCTCTCGCGTACGGCGCCGCGTTCGCCACCCTCACCCTCGCACTCGCCGTCAGCGCCCGGCCGGGAGCGCCGATCGTGCCCTATCTCGGACTGGCATCGAGTCTGCTGATGTTCTTCAATTCCGGTTTTTCGCCGATAAGCGCTTATCCCACCTGGCTGCAGCCGATCGTCGCTAATCAACCGATGACCCCGGCCATCGAAGCCATGCGTGCGCTGGCCGCGGGCGGTCCTCTCGCCGAGAATCTGGTGAAAGTCGCGGTTTGGACCGTGGTGATTCTGGTCATTTCCATCTATCCAGCTCTTCGCGGTTATCGAAAGGCCGCAAGGGACCGATGACCGCGAACCGATCCAGTGGCGTCCGGGTAACGAATGACGCTCGGTATGGCTTCAGCCGCGCCGACGTGGACCGCCCCACCATCGGCCGCGCGCACATCCACGCTGGTCAGAGTCCTATGCGCCCAGCGGGACGCCCGTCGGGGGCGGTTGTCTCGCCGGGCCTGGACACGCCGCGGCAGGTAACAAGGAAGGTGGCGTCGGCGATGGCATTCTCAGAGGCTGGCCCCGCATCCCGGTTTCATGAGACCCCCTCGCGTGAAATAGGATGGAGATTCTGTGTCGGCGTCCGATGTGGAGGGTCTGAACGATTACCAACGGCAGTGTCGTGAGGTCTAATCGACTGCAGGACTAGCGAGGGAGAGTTCAGAGGACGTGGCAATCGCCGATTACCGTGCGGGTACGCCGGGTGACGTGGACGAGACCATTCAGGTCCTCCCGCTCACCGCGGCGCAGCGCGGCATGTGGTTCGCCGAGTCGCTGTCGTCCGAGTACTCGGTCAACATCGCTCAGTACGTGGACATCCGCCACGCGCCGGGTGGACTGGACATCGACCTCTTCGCCCGTTGTTGTGAAGAGGTCGGGAAACTCGTCGAGTCGCCCTTCGTCCGTCTGACCGAGATCGACGGCATCCCCATGCAGTACGTCGACGTCGACTTCGATCAGACCGTCGACATCCTCGACTTCCGTTCCGAGGCCGACCCGGTCGCCGCGGCGATGGCGTGGATGCAGGCCGAGTACCGACAGCCGGTGGATCTCCTCACCGACCAGTTCATCATCGTCTCGATCCTGCTGATCTCCGACGATCGCACGTTCTGGTACAACCGCGCCCACCACATCATCATCGACGGCTATGCCGCGCTGTCGATCATGCGGCGCACCGTCGACCGCTACAACGCTCTCCGCCGGGGAGAGGAACCGCGCGACAAGCCGCCGGCCACCATGGCCGACATCGTCGCCTACGAGGAGGCCTACCAGGGCAGTACCCGGCGGCAGACCGACCGCACGCACTGGCTCGACCGCGTCGCGGACTTGCCGGAGCGGGTGACGCTGTCCAAGGTCGGCACCACCGGTTCGCTGTCGTTCGACAATGTCGTGGCCAGTGCAGCTCTCGACCCGGACCGGCAACGCCGGTACGAGGCCCTCGCCGGTGAGCTGAACAGTTCGCTGGCCGTCCTGATGACCTCGGCGTTCGGCGCGTTCCTGGCGCGCATGAGCAACCACGACGACATCGTCCTCAGCCTCCCGGTCACCGGCCGGGCCACCGCGAAGATCAAGATCTCCGGTGGCATGGTGTCCAACATCCTGCCGATCCGGTTGCGTGAGGTGGCCTCGAAGTCGGTGCGGGAGCTGATCCAGACCGCGCAGCTCGAACTGACCGGCGCACTGCGGCACCAGCGCTACCGCTCCGACGACATCCGCCGCGACGCCGGTCTCGATCAGAGTTCGGTCTCGTTCGGACCCACCATCAACATGGTGTTCTTCGACGAGCAGGTCGCCATCGACGGCACCGAGATGGAGTACCGGATCCTGACCTCGGGCATCCTCGAGGATCTGCTGATCAACCTGTACCAGTCGAGCCCCGGCGCACCGCTCGTCGTGGACCTGCACGGCAACCCGCATCTGTACGCACTGGCCGAACTCGACGCTCTGCACCAGCGATTCCTGACGTTCCTGGACCGGTTCCTGTCGGAGGAGGCACTCGACACCCCCGTCGCCGACGTCGGCCTGCTCGTGGACACCGATCGCCGTCTGCTCGAGGCTCTTCCACAGCCACGACCGCGGGCGACCACGCCGACCCTCGTCGAGATGTTCGACGAGATCGCGACCGCTCATCGTCACCGGGGCGCCGTCTCCGACGCCGGCGGCACGACCCTCAGTTACGCCGAACTCGCGAGCCGCTCGGACGCGATGGCGCGAGCGTTGCACGCTCGCGGTATCGGAGCAGGCGACCTGGTCGGCGTCGCGACGGCGCGCGACACGAGTCTCGTCGTCGTGATGCTGGCCGTTCTGAAGGTGGGAGCGGGATACCTGCCACTCGACACCGGCAATCCGGAAGAGCGTCTGCGCTACATCGTCGACGACGCCGCGCCGGCGTGCCTGATCGTCTCCGACGGCGATCGGCCCGGGTGGGCGGGGGAGTGCGAGGTCGTCGAGGCCGGGGAACTGCTCGACGAGGCGGGGACTCCGGAAGTCGCCGCGGTCCCGGTACCGCGCGGCCCGCGGACCCCGGAGGCGACGGCCTACGTCATCTACACCTCCGGATCGACGGGGGCGCCCAAGGGTGTCGAGATCGTTCATCGGAACGTCGCCACGCTGCTCGACGCGGCGTCGGCCGACTTCGAGTTCACGCCCGAGGACGTATGGTCGGTCTTCCACTCCTATGCCTTCGACTTCTCCGTGTGGGAGATCTTCGGCCCGCTGCTCACCGGCGGTCGTGCCGTGATCGTGGACCGAATGGTCGCCCGCGCGCCCGCCGAGTTCCTGCAGTTGCTCGCCGACGAGCAGATCACCGTGGCGTCCCTGACGCCTTCGGCGTTCAGCATCGTGGCCGACGTCCGGCGCCGGACGGGAACGTCGTTGGCGTTGCGCTACATCGTCTTCGGTGGCGAGGAGCTGCGCTTCGACGAGGTGCACAACTGGTACGAGGCGTTCGGTGACGAGATCGAACTCGTCAACATGTACGGCATCACCGAGACGACGGTCCACGTGACCTACCGTCCGCTCGATCCCGATCTGGTGCGCGATGAGAGTGCGAGCCTCATCGGCCGTCCGTTGAACTCGCTCGGCCTGCGGGTCCTCGACAACCGCCTGCGTCCGGTGCCCGAGGGTGCGGTCGGCGAGATCTACGTCGTCGGCGGACAACTCGCGCGCGGGTACCGCAACCGCCACGGCCTCACGGCGACCCGATTCGTCGCCGACCTGTACGGCACCGGCGAGCGGATGTACCGGTCCGGCGATCTGGGCCGGCGGATCGGTACCGACGTCCAGTATCTGGGGCGCGCGGACACCCAGGTGCAGTTGCGGGGATTCCGGGTGGAACTGGGCGAGGTCGAGACGGCGCTGCGCGCCGTCGAC
>NZ_JAMBDT010000084.1:0-22733 GCF_025143765.1 Gordonia sp. p3-SID1431 | reverse complement strand
CCGCAACCTGCCTCACCAGGCCCTTCGTGGCTCGTCGCTGGCGCTCCTCGCACCTCAGGGAGCAATGGTTATGTCGTTCCTTTGGATTAGGGAGCAATGGGGGTCGCTTCATTCGGATCAGGGAGTATCGGTCGCACGGTAGACGTGCTCGGACAGCGGGTGCGCGGCGTCGAGATCGGTGAGGAGTCGGACGCCGTCGAAGGGCGGGCCGTGCGGCGGTTCCACGGACACTCCCGCGGCTCGGCGAGAGATGGTGTCGGCGAACCGATTTCGGAGTCGATCACTGGCCGACATCACGCCGCCGACCCAGCTCACGCGTGCTGGCTCGCCGGGCCCGCGGCCGCTGCGGTGGAGCGCGGTCATCGCCGACGTCGCCAGTTCGTCGGCGGCGTCGTCGATGACCTGTTGGGCCACCGCATCCCCGGCCTCCGACGCGGCGTCGACCGCCCGGGCGAACGCGGCGATGCGTGCGACGCGGTCGGGGTCGGCCTGCACCGACATGTACAACTCGGCCAGCGGACCGAATTCCTCCTCGGTGGCCACGCGGAGTGCCGTCTCGGGCCCCCTGCCGTCGAAGGCGCGCAGTGCCGCGGTGATGCCCGACCGCCCGATCCAGTAGGCACTGCCGGCGTCGCCGAAGAGGTACCCCCAGCCGTCGACCCGGCAGACACCGCCCCGGCCGACCCCGAGGGTGACCACGCCCGTCCCGACCGCGGTGACCGCGCCGAACTCGTGACGATTCGCGGCCAGATACGCGGTCACCGAATCATGGGCGAGCGCAACGGAGTCGACGCCTGCGTCGCCGAGCGCGGCGAGGAGATCGATGGGGCGGGAGGCGCCGGGGGTCAGTCCGGACACGCCGGCCGCGACCACCGACGGGCCGGTCGACTTGTCGGGACCCGACCTCGCCTCCGCCGTTCGTAGGATGTCCCGCACGGTTGCGGCAATCTGCTCCACGACCGGTCGGTCGGTCCGGATCGGGGGCGCGTCGTGGTCGGAACCACCGTCGGGAGTCTCGATCCGCACGCGGGTTCCGGTCTGGCCGCCGTCGATCAAGATGCGCGTCACGCTGTCACCGGTCGTCACGGACCGCAACGCTACCCCGGTGCCCATCCGCCCGGCGGGCATCGAACCGTCACGGCGTCGGCGGAGAGTCGACACGGGTCCGGGGAGTCGACGTCGATTCGCCGAATCCCCGTGACACACTGGGCGCATGAAGGTGCGGCGCGGACTCGCGGTGAAGATCGGGTCGATCTCCTGGATGCCTCGCTTCCTCCCGCAGATCGTCAAGTGCGACAGCGTTCTTCAATCTGTGTCAGGACAGCGGCTGAGCCTGCTCGACATCGGTGATCTGCCGAACATCACGATCCGGGTCCCGGGCCGCAAGAGCGGTGCGATCCGGACGACGCAACTCCTGGCCGTCCCGGACGGGTCGGACTGGTTGATCGCCGGCTCCTACTTCGGCGGTCCCGAGATGCCGGCATGGGTCTTCAACCTCCGCGCTGCCGACGAGATCGAGATCATCGTCCACGGTGAGGTGTCGAAGGCGGTGCCCACCGAACTGGTCGACGCCGAGCGAGACGCGGCCTGGCAGACGCTGCGGGCAGTGTGGCCGAACTTCGATCTGTACGAGAAGCGCACCGACCGCCGCATCCCGGTGTTCCGGCTGCGACCGCGCTGACCCCACCCTGGTCGGAAGTCGGTGGGTCAGCCGTCGGTGACGAACTCGGGACCGCTCTCGGTGAGGTCGACATGGCCCACGAGGTACTGCTCGTCGACGGTCTCCACCCGGGGGCCGTCCGCGTCGTACTCGGGGGTGTAGGACACCCGCCAGCGCACCGGGCCGACGACGTCGACGACACCCAGATCCGACCCGTCCCGACTGCTGTCCCCCCTCGCATCCGAACCCGGATCACGGAGCAGATAGCGCAGCCCGGACAGGTCTTTCGGAGCCGTCCACCGCACACTGCCGTCCACCGCGGAGCGGTACAACCGTTGGGTACAGCCCGCGACCTGCCGACCCGCATCGGCCTGGGTCGACGCCGCACACGCGGTCAGGTGCGCCGACACCGAATCGCTGACGGCTCCGGCGCCGGTGGCGCTCAGTTCGCCGACGACGCGGACGGACATGGGTCCTCGCGGCGTGGTCGGAGGATCGTCGTCCGCGACGCGCGCGACGAAGTCGGTGTCGCGGGAGCCCCAGCGCTGCGGTCCAGGGAACACGTGCACCGTGTCCCCTTCCTCGACCTCGCCGCCGAAGAACGTCGGTTGCACGACCCGTAGCGACTCGATCCGGACCGCGATCGCGCCGTCGACGACGGCCCAGCCGTCGGCGACCCGTACGGTCCGGATCTCGGTGTCGATGACCCGGGCACCCATCCGGTATCTCGCCCGGACGTTCTCCTCCGGCGCGCCGTCGGCAGCAGGCCTGACCTCGATGTCGCCCAGCGGCGCCGCGGCGCGTTGAGCCCGCAGGACGTTGTCGGACAGAAACCGGGTGTCGGGGCGCGGGTCGATGACACCCAGAGCCGCGTCGGCATCGGCATCGGCGAGCGCGTCGAGATAGGTCTGCACCGCCTCGGACGGGGTGGTCGCCCGCTCGTCCTCGCGGGCCAGCCCGACGACGAGCGCGGCGACCAGCACCACTGCCAGGACGGACGCGACGCCGCCGAAGACGACGATCCGTCTTCGGCGGCTCACGCGCGGCGTACCCGTGGTCTGGACAGACCGATCAGGACTCCGAACCGGCCGACGGTCCGCTCGCCGCGAACGATTCGGTGAGACGACCGGCCAACAGCTTCGCGAACTCGGCCGGGTCGTCGAGCTCACCGCCCTCGGCGATGACGGCCATGCCGTACAGCAGCTTCGCCGTCGGCACCAGTTGTTCGTGATCCCCGGCTCCGTAGGCCTTGTTCAGCGCGGCGACGAGCGGGTGATCAGGGTTGAGCTCCAGTGCCCGCTTGGACTTGGGGAATTCCTGACCGGACGCCCGGTAGAGCTTCTCCAGCTGCGGAGACATCGAGAACGTGTCACCGACCAGGCACGCCGGCGACTCGGTGAGGCGCGACGAGAGTCGCGTCTCACTGACGTCGTCGGAGAGGGTGCTCGTGAGCCACCCCAGCAGGTCGGCGTAGGTCTTGTTCTGCTCCTCCTTGGCGGAATCGTCGGCGTCCTCGTCGTCACCGTCGAGGTCGACGGCGCCCTTGGCGATCGACTGGAACGACTTGCCGTCGAACTCCGCACCCGCCGAGACCCACATCTCGTCGACGGGATCGGACAGGACGAGAACCTCGATTCCCTTCGCGCGGAACGCTTCCATGTGCGGCGAGTTCACGATCTGCTGACGCGATTCGCCGGTCATGTAGTAGATCGTGTCCTGACCGCTCTTCATCCGGCCGATGTAGTCGGCGAGTGTGGTCAGTTCGTCCTCGGAGTGGGTGGTCGCGAACGACGAGGCCTTGAGGAGCGCCTCGCGGTTGTCCGGATCGTTGACCAGACCTTCCTTGAACACCCGGCCGAAGGCATCCCAGAACGTGCGGTAGTCGTCGGGCCGGCCGGCGCGCATCTCGGTGACCGTCGAGATCACCTTCTTGGTGAGCCGGCGACGGATCGCGCGGATCTGGCGGTCCTGTTGCAGGATCTCGCGGGACACGTTCAGCGACAGGTCGGCCGCGTCGACGACACCCTTGACGAAGCGCAGGTACTCCGGCATCAGTTCGGCGCAGTCGTCCATGATGAAGACGCGCTTGACGTAGAGGTGGATCCCGACCTTGCCGTCGCGCATGAACAGGTCGAACGGTGGCTGCGTCGGGATGAACAGCAGCGCCTGGTACTCGAAGGTGCCCTCGGCCTGCAGCGTGATGGTCTCCAGCGGCGCATCCCAGGCGTGGGAGACGTGCCGGTAGAACTCCTGGTACTCCTCGTCGGTCACCTCCGAGCGCGACTTGGCCCAGAGCGCCTTCATCGAGTTGATCGTCTCGGCCTCGACGACCGTCTTCGTCTCCGGGGCCTTCTTCTCGTCCGCGTCGTCGGCGTCGGAGGCCTCGGTGTCGGGGGTCTCCACCGGAACCGTCTTCTCGACGTCCATCCGGATCGGCCACGCGATGAAGTCCGAGTACCGCTTCACGAGCTGGCGAAGCTTGGTCGGATCCGAATAGTCGTAGAGGTGATCCTCGGTGTCGACGGGCTTGAGCGCCAACGTGACCGAGGTGCCCTGCGGCGCGTCGGGGACGTCGTCGATCGTGTAGGTTCCGTCGCCGGTCGACTCCCAGCGGGTGCCGGTGCTCTCCCCCGCCTTACGGGTCACCAGCGTGACCTTCTCGGCGACCATGAACGTCGAGTAGAAGCCGATGCCGAACTGTCCGATCAGTTCCTCGGCCGCCGCGTCGGACACCCCGTTCGCGCGGGCGTCCGCGAGCGACCGGCGCAACTCGGCCGTGCCCGACCGGGCCAGCGTGCCGATCAGGCCGACGACCTCGTCGCGGGTCATGCCGATGCCGTTGTCGGCGACGACCAGGGTCCGGGCCTCGGCATCGGGGTCGAGCGTGATGTGGAGGTCGGATGTGTCGACGTCGAGGTCTTTGTCGAGCAGGGACTCCAGCCGCAACTTGTCCAGTGCGTCGGATGCGTTGGAGATCAGCTCGCGCAGGAAGCTGTCCTTGTTGGAGTAGATCGAGTGGACCATGAGATCCAGCAGTTGCCGGGTCTCGGCCTGGAACTCGTGGACTTCGGGCTGAGCGCTCATCGCAGACCTCCATGTTCTGTTCTCGTGCACCGGACGGACGAACATCTCCGCCCCGGTGCGACACGTGTGACGGACACCGACTTTACCGAGCGGTGGTGTGGCTACCCTGGGTCGGGGACCGACTACCCCGCACGACATCCGTGCCGTGCGGGAACGATCAGGAAGCCAGGTGGATGGGCACACCCCGACTGCTGTTGGTGCACGCGCACCCCGACGACGAATCACTGTGGACCGGTGGCCTGATCGCGCGTCACACCGACGCCGGCGGCGAGGTCGACCTCGTGATGTGCACCTGGACCGACGGCACCGTCCGGCACCGCGAACTCGCCGACGCGGTCGACATCCTCGGCATGCCGCGCCCGCCGATCATGCTCGGCTATGCCGACGACCGGCGACCAGAATCCGCACCCGATGCGCAGCGGCTGTGCGAGGCGTCGTTCGACGAACAGGTCCGTGCGCTCACCCACCACATCCGGGCAGTGCAACCCGACATCGTGATCACCTACGACCCGCTGGGTATCTACGGTCACCCCGACCACGTCCACGCGCACCGGCTCGCGTGCGCGGCGGCCGACGCGGCGGCGTCGACGAAGCTCTATCACCGCGCCGGGCCGGCCTGGCGCGTGCGTTCGCTGTACTTCGCCACCATCCCGAAGTGGATGATGGACATCCTCGCGGAGAGTCTGTTCGCGGACATCCCCCGGGAGCAGCTACCCGGCACTCCGGAGTCGGAGATCGACGTGGTGGTCGACGTGTCGGATCTCGCGGCCCGCAAGAGGGCAGCCGTCACCGCCCACCGTTCGGAGATCGATCGCAGCCGGGCCATCTCCGGCTTCATGTCGCTGCCCGACGACATCCAGGAGAAGCTGCTCGGCGTCGAGTGTTATCAGCGCCGCGACCTCGTCCCCGGTGGTTGCGACCTGATCTAGGCGGTGTCGGGTCGACCGGGAGGTGCCGCGGCCCGCACACCCACCCCTTTTCCGGATTCCCACCGCGCTCGGACCGGGTGGGTTCACGGAAACGGGGTGGGTGTGCCGGGAGGCGGCGTCGCTCGATCATCCCGGTCGTCGAACGGCGTCACCGCCGATCGCAGACCGCTGGCCCGCTGCACGCGGCGGGCGACCGCCGCGGCCAGCACCTCGGGTGTCCCGACGATCCGCACGTGGTCGCGGGCGCGGGTGATGGCGGTGTACAGCAACTCCCGGGTGAGCAGTTCTGAGCCCGTGGGCGGGAGGATCACCGTGACCTGTCGGAACTGGCTGCCCTGGCTGCGGTGGATGGTCATCGCGTGAACCGACACGACGTCGGCGAGCTGCGTCGGGTGCAGGAGTCGCACCGATCCGCCGCGACGGAAGGCGACCCGGACGCCGTCGGCCCCCTGCGTCCGGCCCTCGGGATCGGCGATCACCACGCCCGTGTCGCCGTTGAACGTCGCCGTCTGGCGGTCGTTGGCGGTGACCAGGATGGGCTGTCCAGCATACCATCCGGCCAGCTCGGCGCCGGCGGTGCCCAGCCACTCGGTGATCCTGGCCGACCAGCCACGGACACCCCATGACCCCTCCCGGTGCGCGCACAGCACCCGGTGGGCGTCGAGCGCGTCGAGCGCCCCGTCGGCATCGGCACGACGGGCCGCTGCCCGCAGCGCCCGGCCCCATTCGACGAGATCGGCACGGACGGCATCGAGGTCGTCGGGCGCCACGAGTTCGACGTTCGGGACGTCGTCCGCGGCGACCAGTCTCAGGACTTCGTCTGCGTCACCGGCGTTCACGGCCGCCGCGACCCGCGAGATGCCGCCGCCGAAACGGAATTGGCGCCGCAGGGTGATCACGCCACCGGCGAGATGATCGGTGTCCTCGGGTTCCAGTTCATGATCAGCATCCAGGCCCACCGCCTCGAGCGCGGCCTGTGATACCGCCGTCACGGTTCCCGAATCTCCTTGCACTCCAGCGACATCCGCCCGTTCGACGAGATCCGCGAGCACCGCTCCGGCCTCGACCGACGCGAGCTGATGCGGGTCACCGACGAAGATCACCCGTGCATCCGGACGGACTGCGTCGAGCAGACGGCTCATCGCGGTCATCGACAGCATCGAGGTCTCGTCGACGACGATGACGTCGTGCGGCAGTGTCCGCCCGCGGCCGTACCTCGGGTTGGCACCCGGGCGCCAGCCGAGCAACGAGTGGAGCGTGACCGCGTGCGCCGTGACGGGAACCGTCGACTCCGCTTCCACCGAGGCCTGCAGCTGAGCCGCCGCCCGGCCCGTCGGCGCGCACAGTCCGATACGGAGGCCGGGTCCCTGCAGGGCGTCCAGTACCGCGAGAATGCGTGCGACCGTGTAGGTCTTGCCGGTGCCGGGACCGCCCGCCAGGACGGTGGTCCAGCGGGTCGCGGCGACCGCTGCCGCCAGCTTCTGCAGGTGCCCGTCCTCGGGCGAGGTGTAGACGGCGGCTATCGCAGCGCGCAGCGCATCGGCTTCGACCACGGGTGTCGTCTGTGCGCGGCGGGCCAGCGTCTCGCGGATCGTCTGTTCCTGCCGAAAGTACTTCTGGAGGTACACCAGCGGCCCATCGATGGACCGTCGCACCACCAACGGACGCAACGGACCCGCCTCGCTGCCCGCGACGAGCGGGCTCTCGAGCAGTGCGTCGAGCACCGCATCGGACGACGGGATGGTGAGGTCGGCGGTGTCGTCGCCGGCCAGCTCGCCCAAACGGTCCAGCGCGAGGCACGTCGAACCGAGCCGCACCGCACGGACCGCCAGCGCGGCGCCGAGACGCGCGGTCTCGGACACCGGCTCGGCGCACATCGTCACGAGACGGTCGGTGATGTGCACGTCCGCGGCGGCTAGGACTCCGGCCTCGTTCCACTCGGCGAGCACACCGGTGGCCCACTCCACCACCTGGACGTCGGACACGGTCATCGGGACGCTCCCGCCAGTGCATCGGACAATGCGAGGATCAGGTCTGCGGGCAGATCCCACTCGAACACGCCGCAACCGGGCGGCGTGCCCGGCCCGGCCATGCCGCGCACGAAGTGGTACTGCACCGGGCCGAGATGCCGGACCGGATCGTAGCCGACGACGCGCCAGCGCAGATACCTGTGCAGCGCAACCGAATACAGCATCGCCTGCAGCGGATAGTGGGCGGCGATCATCTCGCCTGCCATGGCCGCGGTGTCGAAGTCCTCGACGACCAGGTCCCCCGCCCGGATGCGGTTGGTCTTGTAGTCGACGACCACGTAGCGGTCGTCCGGGGTGCGCAGCACCGAGTCGATGCTGCCCGTCAGGAAGCCGCGCAGTTCACGATCGGGGAGCTCGCGGAGGTGATCGACGTAGTCACGCAACGGATCGTCGTCGGGCAGATACCGGTCCAGCAGTTCGGCGAACACCCCCGGCGTCGCCCCACGGGCGCCGGGGGCGCGATCCGGCGGCCCCAGCGGGAGCTCGAAGTCGAGCTCGGCGAGGCGATCTCCCGGCTCGACGCCCCAGAGATCGCCGAAACCGAGTGGCGTGGTGAGGACGCCGACGAGCGCGGCGACCAGTACGTCGGCGTCGATGTCGGCCGGCAGGACCCCGAGTGCGCGCGAACACAATTCGCGCACATGGGTCTCGATGTCGGGCGCCGAGGTGTCGACGTATTCGAGGACCTCGTGCACCAGGGTGCCGAACGTCGCCCCGTAGGGCAGGCCGTTCATCAGCGACGGCGTTCCCGCTCGGTGACCCTCGGCGGGCGGCTCGTCGAGCTCGACCGGGCCGGCCGGCTCGTCACCGAGGATGTCGTCGGCCGGTTCGCTACCGGTGGTGACGACGGAACCGGCGGGTGCCCCGGGTGCGCCGTGCGCGACATCGGCGACGATGGCCGAGTACGACGTGCGACGCCATTCCTGATCGATGGCGCGCCGGAACCGCGCGACCCCGAGGGTCGCCGGCTCGACATCGGCGTGCGGCGGGGCCGCCACCGCACCGGCCTCGATCCGGCCGGCGGGCTCGACCGAGATCGCGGCATCGCGCCCGGTCAGGGTACGTAGGACGCCGACACACGTGGCGTCGTCGTCGGGGATGGGGACGTCGGAGGCGACCGACCACACCGATTCGCCGGTCTCGGAAGGGATTCGGGTTGCGGTATCGCGCCCGAAGATCAGCCGGTGCAGCGGCCCGCTCGTTGTGTTCATCGACGGCGCCCACCACGCCACGACCTGCGATTGCGCCCGCGTCAGCGCGACGTAGAGCAGCCGGAGGTCTTCGCCGGCCGTCTCCTCGGCGTACCGCCTGCGCCGCGCCGCGCGGCCGGGCGCCTGCGCGCCACCGACATCGAGACGCCGGGTACCCGACTCGTCGTGGTAGGTGATGTTGCCGCGGTCGCCGATCCACGTCCCGTCCCAGCCGTAGGGCACGTAGACGATCGGGAACTGCAGGCCCTTGCTGGCATGCACGGTCATGATCTGGACGGCCTGCGTGTCGCGGTCGAGGCGCCGACTCTGGTCCTCGTATCGCTGGCGCGCGGACGTGTCGGCGATCCGCTCGGCCAGCCACTCGACGAGGCCACTGACTCCCGCCGAGGTCTCGACCACGTGCTTGTTGCAGAGCGCGGACACCTGCAGAAGATCGGTGAGGATGCGTTCACCGTTCTCGGTGGCCAGGACGCGCGCGGCGACACCGTGCGAGTCGAGCAGGCGCTGCGCCATCGCGGCGAACCCGCCCTGCACGAACACCCGTCCCAGCGATGCCAATTCGGCCCCGAGCTCGGCGACCTCGGGTTCGCCTGCGGTGGCCACCTTCTCGATCGACCAGCCGAGCAGGGTCGTGAGCGCCGCCAACCGCACGCGGTCCGCGCGGGAGGGTTGTTCGACGGCACGCATCACCCACAGCCAGTGCTGGGCCGCGGTCGTGGAGAACACGTTGACCCCCGACCCGATCACCGAGTTGATGCCGCGCTCGGCGAGCTCCCGCTGGAGCGGTTCGATGGTGCTGTTGAGCCGCACCAGGATCGCGATGTCGCCGGGATCCACCGGGCGGGAGGCTCCGTCGACCTCGAGCCGAGCGCCCTGGGCGAGGGTCTGCGCGATGTCGTCGGCGACATCGACCGCGATCCGGTCGCGGACGTCCTTCACCGCGGGCAGGTTGTAGGCGTTACGGGACGTGAAGTCGGTGCGCAGGAACGCGCGGATGCGTAGCGGCGGACGACCGTCGAGCCGGCTGCCCGGGTGTGCCGCCGAGACCGGATGCACCACGATGCCCGGATGTCCCAGCGCCGCTTCGCCGTACAGATGTCCGAGGGCGTCGACGAGCGCGCCGTCGGATCGCCGGTTCACGTCGAGCGCCTGCAAGGTGTCGGCCGAGGACACCGCGGCGAGGTAGCTCAGGACCTCGGCACCGCGGAATCCGTAGATCGACTGCTTGGGGTCGCCGACGAGGATGAGTCGGCGATGGCCGTGGAAGCACCGGCGCAAAATGTCCCACTGCAACGGGTCGGTGTCCTGGAACTCGTCGACCAGGACCACGGTGAAGGTGTTGCGGATACGTTCGCACGCGCGTTCGCCGACCACCGGGTCGGTCACGATGCGTTGCAGGATGGCCTGCAGGTCGTCGTAGGTCCGTACGCGCGCATCACGTTTGCGCGCCTCGACGATGCGGCGGACCGCGGACGCGAAACTCACCCGGCGGGCGGCCACCGCATCGGCACCCGGCCCGTCGATCGACTCGGAGGTGTCCGGCGCCAGTGCGACCGACGCCTGGCGTACCGCGTCGCGGGCGATCGACTGCGCCTCGGTGAAGTCGAATTCCGGTGTGTCGCTTGCCCAGAAACCGCGCAGGTAGAGGTCCAGCGCCACCTCTTCGGTGAGTTCGTCGACCTCTTCGACGATCGAGTAGACCAGTTCACGCTCACCCAGGAAGCCCAGCGCCTCCAGCATGCGGTTGCAGAACGTGTGGGTGGTCGCGATCGTCGACGCGTCGAAGTCGCTCAGAGCGCGGGCGAGATTGCGACGACGGGTGGCGACCTCGTCCGGTGATCCCTGCGCCAGCATCTGCAGCAGCGCGTCGTGGCCGGGGGCGGCACCGGGACGGTCGAGTCCGTCCAGCAACTCGCGCACGCGGTCTCGCATGCGTTCACGCAGCTCGGCGGTCGCGGCCCGGCTGAAGGTCACCAGCAGCATCTCCGAGATCGGGACTCCCTCGGCGATGTGCCGGGCGGCAAGTCCGACGATGGCGTAGGTCTTCCCGGTTCCGGCGCTCGCCTCCAGGACCGTGGTGTGATCCGGCAGGTCGGCGGTGACGTCGAAGGTGGCCGGCCGTCTCACGTGCCCTCCCGGTGCTCATCGAGTGGCACCCACACGGTTCGCGCCAGCCCGGCGAACAACGGTTCGTCGTCGGCCATGGGCAGTTCGACACCGCCGACGGTGCGATGGTCGGGCGTCGCGCTGTCGAGGAGGTCGTCGAAATCGACCTCGGCCAGCACGTCCCCGCCGAATGCGAGCTTCACATGCGGGTCGTGCGCGGCACCGAATCTGTCGTCGAAGTTCCGGCGGGCGTTGGCGAGCGAGAACGTGCTGCGCCGGCCGGGCCCGTCGTTCTCGACGAACGTGTACGCGGGTTCCAGCGGCAGCGGCAGCGGACGACGCAGACCCTCGTCGCGAAGCCGGACGAGGTCGTGGAGCAACGGCACCGGGTCCTCGGGGCGCCGGAGTCTGATGGTGCTGGTCCCGCCGCCTCGCGGGGCCCGCCCGATCAGGACCGCCGAGTCCACCGACCGCGCCGCGGCATTGCCCTGGGTCGCGGCGGCGGCCACCGCGAGAAGCGTGATCCAGCCGCTGAGTTGCTGTTTGGCCTTGAGCTTGGAGTACGTCGGCCGCACCAACGCGGCCGGCCCGGTGTCGCCGAACGCGTCACCGACCGTTCCGTGCACCCGGCGGCCGTCGGGTAGTCGGACCAGGACGTCGAGGGTCGTGGGAGTCCCTGTGCGCAACGGCTCGACGACGCCGTACAGCCGCGTGACCGTCCGCGAGATCGCGCGGAGCTCACGGGTGCCGAAGGCGAATGGCGGCAGCGTGCCGCGCCGGAGCTCGGCCGCCTCGCACTCCCCGATGGACACCCCGGTCAGCATCCGGGAGAGGAATCGGTCGCCGATCCCCCACTTGTCCAGTGGTTCCAGTTCGACGTCGAGCTGGTCGTCGTGTGGCCGGTCGTCGTCGGGGATGCGGGCACCGAGGCGCTGGCGGACGAACGCCACGATCGGGTCCACGTGGAAGTCGATGAGGGTCGCGAGGTCGATGTCTTCGGTGTCGGGGGTCCGTTCCGGCGCGGGCAGCACCTCGGCAGCGGCGACCACCACGCGCCGCGTCGGCTCGCGTAAGGCCTCGGCTCCGCGAAGTATCGACGCGTCGTGGCTGAACGGCCCCGCGATTCCCGGCACGCCACCGGGGGTGAAGTTCCGCGCGTCGAACCCGTGCAGCGAATGCCGGCGAACGGGACTCACGCCGGTCAGACCGGTGAGCGTGTCGACCAGTTCGCTCACGACCACAGCGGGCGGGATCCGCCGGCCGGAGACGGGGTCGGCGCCACTGTAGAAGACGAGGAGGGCATCTTGCGCGGCGCAGATCGCGTCGAGGAAACACTGCCGGTCCTCGTCCCGCGGATTGCGTTCGCCCACCAGCGGATCGACGCCGAGTACGTCATCCCCGTCGATACGCTGGACACGCGGGAACACCTCGGCGTCGATCCCGAGCAGCACGATCACCCGGTGCGGCACCGAGCGCATCGGCACCATCGTGCACACCGTCAGCTCTCCGGTGCGGAAGTTCGAGCGCGTCGGCCGGCCGGCGACCAGCGCCGACAGGAGGTCCCGCACGTCCGCCAGACGCAGCACCTCCTCCGGCTCGACCGGTCGGGTGTCCCCGAAGGCCTCGCTGAGCATTCGGATGGCCTGTGCCCGTTGCCAATCCTCGGCGGGCTCGGTCGCCGTCAGCGACGAGACGGCGTCGATGAGCGTCTCCGCCCATCGGTGCGCGGGAGCGGCTTCCCGCAGTTCGGCCAGCACCCGACCGAGTCGGTCGAGGAACTCGTCGAACCTGCCGACGAGATCGATGCCGGTACTCTCCACTCCGGCGAGCGGCAGTGCGGTACCGAGCCATTCGTCGTCGGCCTCCTCGGCGACGACGCCGAGGGCGATGCGGTCCAGGCCGGCGTCGAAGGTGCCCTGGCGGAACCGTTCGAGACCGTAGCGGGCGCGTTCGGCGACGCCTATCCCCCACCGGACGTTGCTGTGCGCCAGCCATTCCCGGATCAGATCCAGGTCGTCGTCGGTCATCGCGAACCGGGTTCTTACCGGCGGGGCGCCGAGGAGGTCGACGACGTCGCCTGCGGTCACCCGGCCCGCGGCCAGCTCCACGACTCCGACGATCACGTCGAGGATCGGGTTCACGTGGCGGATGCCACGGTCGGCGAGCCGCACTCGGAGGTCGAACGCCGGATGCGGCAGCCCCGCTTGTCCGAATGCGCCACGGATCAGGGGTGCGAAGGTCTCGACGTCCGGGCACATGATGAGGACATCGCGCGGCTGCAGCTCGGGATCGGCGGCGAACAGATGCAGCAACCGATCCCGCAGGACCTCGATCTGCCGCTCGGGCCCGTGACACGCGTGAACCTCGACGGACGGGTCCGCGGAGACGGTCGGGTCCGACGTGTCGGCGAGGCCGGGCGCGGGCGCGAGGTCGTCGCGGATCCCCGACTGGACGACGTGCAGCGCGGTATCGCCGAGCACCGACTCTCGCGGCACATGGTGGAGGTCCCGATCGACGATCGGAGCGAGCCGCGACTGGAGCTCCTGCAGATCACGGGAGAGACCGGCGAGCAGGGGGTTTCGCAGTTCGGGGAGCTCGCACTCCCCGCGTCGCGGTGGGACCCCGTTGCCGGAGTCGAGGTTGACCAGGGCACCGAGTTCCGCCCACAGCCGCGGACTCGGGTGGGGCACGAACAGGTGGACATCGTGGTGGACGGCCGCGGCCGCGGCGATCTGACGGAACGACTCGGTGATCCGCGTCGGCCCGAAGACCGACAGTCGTTCCGGCAATCCCCCCGCCGCGGGGTCGGTGCGCAGCCGATCGCAGACCGCGGCGAGATCCTCCGCGGGATGTGGCCGGCCGATCTCGGCGCGGACCGCGCGCCAGAACCCGGGCTGCCACGCCAGGTCGTCCCGCAGGAGGCGGCCGGCACCGTCGAGATCGTGGCCGGCGGCCCAGTCGGCGATCAGCGACGGGCGCGACCGCCCGTACCGGTCGAACAACTCGGCCAGATGGCGTGCGGTGGCGTAGCGGCGCCCGATCCGGGGCGAGGAGGTGTCGCCCGCGCCGATGTGCCGCGCGATCACGTCGAGCGCGGGGTCGTCGACGCGGTCGTCCAGGACACGCAGCACCGGCCACGTCAGTTCGGACGCGCGCCACGGATCGTCCGGCGCCGTCAGCGAGCCCGAGGTGTTCAGACGCGTATCACCGAGCACCGCCGCGACGATGGCGTCAGCCAGGCGGGGCGGTCCGGTGAAATCGATGTTGGCCGCGATCCCGTCGTCGCCGGCCCCTGCCCCCAGGCGTCGGGCCAGATGCTGGGCGAGCCACCGCTCGACTCCCGCGGCGGGAACCGACACGATCTCCGGGCGCATCGGGTCGCCCAGCGGGTGCGCGAGGACCTCGGCCAGCGCATCGGCCAGCGTGTCGGTGCGTTCGGCGCGGTGCAGGATGAGCATCGGACGACTGTGACTCCGGGGCCCGGCCCGGTCAGCCCGCGGCGTTCGACCGGGGCGTGTGGAAACGCACCGGCTCGCCGAGGCGCGCGGTCAGCAGCGGCCGGGCGTCGTCGGGGATCGGGGTGGGCCGGCCGGTGTCCGGGTCGACGACGACCATCGTGGTCTCGGCCGTGGCGCACAGCGTCCCGGACTGGTCGAACAGGCGCAGCGCCATGACGAACGACGACCGGCCCACGCGTCCGATGCAGGTGCGCACGTGCACCGGGTCGAGCGAGTAGTGCACGGGAGCGGAGAACTCGATGTCCTGACGCGCGACGAGGAACGAGAACTTCCGCGGCCGGTCGGGCATCCATTCATAGAACGAACGCACCCGGCTCTCCTCGAAGATCCGGGAGATCTGCACGTTGTTGATGTGGTTGTTGATGTCCATGTCGCCCCAGCGCAGCGCGACCGGGATGTCGAGGACGTAGTCCGGTCCGGCGGAACCGGCTGCGGTTGCCTCGGGATCGAGGGCATCTGGGTCGGGGGCATCTCGGTGGGGGGCCACGGCGCGATCTTAGTGCGGGACACGCGTAGGACGAACTGCAGGAGTCACAGCCGACCAGACCGTAGACTCACTCGCCGGGGCAGGACGTCAGGCGAAGCGGTGCGCGCACCCCCGCGCGCGGTGAGGGGCTCGGGTGAACATCGACACGGCACGGGCTCGGCTGCGCCCGGTGTCCGCCGTCGATGTCGACGAGCTCGTCCACCTCGACAGCGATCCCGAGGTCATGCGGTACGTGAGCGGCGGTGCCGCGACACCGCGCGCCGTGATCGAGGACTGGGTGGTCCCCCGCGCCGAGACCGAACACCGCAGACACGGCACCGGCACCTGGATCCTGTGCGACCCCGCCACCGCCGCCTTCCTCGGCTGGATCTCGCTGCGCACACCACGGCACAGCAACCGAGCCGAGCTCGAACTGAGCTATCGCCTCCGGCGCACGGTGTGGGGCCGCGGCCTCGCGACCGAGGCGGCGTTCGCCCTCGTCGCGTTCGCGTTCGACCACCTCGGCACCGAGCGCGTGTTCGCGAGCACGGTCGCCCGCAACGCGTCGTCGCGCCGCGTGATGGAGAAGCTCGGGATGACGCTCTGCGCCATCCACCTCTGCGACGACGCCGCGGACTCGGCCGAGCTGCTGACCATCCACCCGGACCGCGACCGGTCCGAGGTCGAATACGAGCTCCTACGGGCCGACTGGCAGCAGCGATCGCAACGATGGTCGTCGGCCGGGGGTCTCACCGCGTGAGCGCAACACCCCTCTGGCCGCGCCCATCGGATCATCATTGACTACCGTTGAGAACATGCACGGTCGTACTCCGGCCCCGGCGCTACACGGCCCCCTCGGGTAGCACCCCATTCGGTCCGCCGAAGTCCGCACGACCGTCGCCCAACGACCTGGAAGGAGATGTCTGGAGATGAGCAGCCCCGCCGTCCAGGCCCCCGCTGGAGCAGCCACGACCCGTCGGAAAGTGGTCATCATCGGTTCGGGCTTCGGCGGATTGTTCGCCGCCCAGCGACTGGCCAAGGCCGATGTCGATGTCACGCTGATCGCCAAGACCACTCACCACTTGTTCCAGCCGATGCTCTACCAGGTGGCGACCGGCATCGTCGCCGAGGGCGAGATCGCACCGGCGACCCGCGTGGTCCTGCGCAAGCAGAAGAACACCGCCGTCCTCATGGGTGACGTGTACGACATCGACCTCGAGGCCAAGACCGTCACCTCCCGCCTGCTCGAGCGCATCACGGTCACCCCGTACGACGACCTCATCGTCGCCGCCGGCGCCGATCAGTCGTACTTCGGCAACGATCACTTCGCCGAGTACGCGCCCGGCATGAAGACCATCGACCACGCACTCGAACTGCGCGGTCGGATCCTGGGAGCCTTCGAGCAGGCCGAGCTGTCCCACGACCCCGCCGAGCGCGCCAAGCTGCTGACCTTCGTGGTCGTCGGCGCGGGCCCCACCGGTGTCGAGTTGGCCGGCCAGATCGCCGAGATGAGCGACAAGACCCTCAAGGGCGCGTTCCGCAACATCGACCCGACCGAGGCCCGGGTGATCCTGCTCGATGCCGCGCCGGCTGTCCTGCCACCGTTCGGCCCGAAGCTCGGTGGCAAGGCCGCGGCCCGCCTCGAGCGCATGGGCGTCGAGATCCAGCTGAACGCGATGGTCGTCGACGTCGACTACGACGGCCTGGTCGTCAAAGAGAAGGACGGGACCACCCGCCGCATCGAGTCGCAGTGCAAGGTGTGGTCGGCCGGTGTGCAGGCCAGTCCGCTCGGCCAGCAGCTCGCCGAGCAGTCGGGCGTCGAACTCGACCGCGCCGGCCGGGTGAAGGTGCTTCCCGATCTGACCATCCCCGGCCATCCCGAGGTGTTCGTCGTCGGCGACATGATGGCCGTCGACGGGGTGCCGGGCGTCGCGCAGGGCGCGATCCAGGGCGGCCGCTATGCCGCGGACGCCATCAAGGCCGAGCTGAAGGGGCAGACCCCCGACCAGCGCAAGCCGTTCAGCTACTACGACAAGGGCTCGATGGCGACCATCTCGCGGTACTCCGCGGTGATGCAGGTCCCGATCCCCGGCATCAAGAAGACCTTCGAGACCGAGGGCTACTTCGCCTGGCTCGGCTGGCTGGCGCTGCACCTCGTGTATCTGGTCGGGTTCCGCAACCGCCTGAACACCCTGATCAACTGGTTCTTCGCGTTCACCACGCGCGGCCGTTCGCAGCTCGCGGTGACCGAGCAGCAGGTCTACGCGCGCACCGCGATCGGCCAGTTGTCGGCGCTCGAGAAGGCCGGCGAGACCTCCGATGCGGAACCGGCGAAGACCGATGCCGGGACGGTGGACACCGCGTCGACCGCTCCCGGGGCGACGGGCTCGGTCCCCACCGAGGGCAAGGACGCGGACGGCAAGGAATCCGAGGCCGAGGCCAGCTGATCCGCGGACGGCGGCCGGCCCGCCGGCGGTCGTCTACGGCACGACGGCCAGTGAGTCGATCTCCAGGCCGTCGGCCAGCCGCCGCGCGGTGCTGACCGAGGTCCCGAGCGCGGTGGTCAGACTGGCGCCGCCGGCCAGCTGGAGACGCGCGGCGAACTCGGTCCCGTGCACGTCGCCGGGCCGGTTGTCGGGGTACCGGAATACGCTGCTCGCCGCCCGGTGGCCCGCGGCCCCCGCGGGTGTGCCCTGACCGAGCGAGAGCCGATGGACCAGCACCACTTGATCGTCGACCTCGACGCGCAGACCCCCGGTCCAGGCACCCATCCGGTCGCGGTCGACCAGGGTGGCGTCCGTCATGCTCGCCGCCCGGCCGATCTGGACGTGCTCGTGTAGATCGAGGGTGGCGCCGGCGGCGAGTCGTGCCGTGATGTCCGAGCGGTGGACCGCGCCACCGGCGACGACCGTCGGTTGCGGGTCGATGCGCAGGCGACCACCGTCGCCGACGGCGATCTCCCACCGAGCCGACGAGTCCGGACGGTCGCGGGCCGGCAGCGCGATCGTCGCCGCGACGCTGCCGACTCGCAACTGCGCACCCGGTTCGACCTCGATGCGCACCACGATCTCGTCACCACCGAGCGGCGTGGCGGCGGTGCCGATCAGCTGAACGTGGCCCGGCGCGGTCACCCGCACGCCCAGTCCCCCGACCGCCCGATGACGCACGCCACGCTCGACGGTGGCGACGATGTCGACCTCGGTGCGCATCGTCACCCGGCGGCGACCGGGGCCGCCAGTTGGGCCCGGACCCAGGCCAGCACATCCGTCGCGGCCGGGTCCTGAGTCAGCGAGATCATGGCGGTCTGCCGGCCCTCGCGGACCTTCGCCGCGTCGCGCCGCATGACGTCGAGGTCGGCGTTGACGCGTTCGGCCAGATCGATCTTGTTGATCACCAACAGGTCCGAGAACGTGACGCCGGGTCCGCCCTTGCGGGGCACCTTGTCCCCGCCCGCGACGTCGATGACGAAGATCTGCACGTCGATCAGACCTGTCGAGAACGTCGCGGTGAGATTGTCGCCGCCCGATTCCACGAGGATCAGATCCAGCGGCGGGTTCGCCTCGACGAGATCATCGATGGCGTCGAGATTGGCGGTGATGTCGTCCCGGATGGCGGTGTGCGGACATCCGCCGGTCTGGACGGCGGTGATCCGTTCGTCGGGCAGAACAGCGTTGCGGCGCAGGAAGTCGGCGTCCTCGGTCGTGTAGATGTCGTTGGTCAACACGGCGACCGACAACTCGTCCCGGAGCTGTCGGCACAGTGCGGCCACCAGCGCGGTCTTGCCCGATCCGACCGGGCCACCGACACCGATGCGCAGCGCCTCGCCGGGCTCGCGCTTGCGGCGCGGCCGGTTGTGGTCGTGGGTGTGCGGCTGCCCGTCGATGAGATGCGGGGGCATGGGAACTCCTCTCGGTTCGCGACGGCGACTTCGCCGGGTCACGGGATGGGTGGGGCGGTGGTCAGGACATGAACAGCGGCATCGGTTGCCGCTCGTGGCGTTCGGCGAAGATGTCGAGCACCGGATCGGACAGGTCCGCCAGGCCGACCGCGGCCTCGGCGGCGACGCGTTCGCACTCGGGACCGAGTTCGGCGATCATGATCGACACGTCGGCCGGGTCGAGTGCGAGCAGGCGCTGGCCGGCGGTCGCCGACCCGCTCATCGTGGTGTACACGAGGATCAGGGCCGTGTGAAAACCCGACAGCGAGGACACCGCGCCGATCGACCCGCTGATGACCGGGAGGTGAGTCGACGGCCGGTGGGCCGACCAGTCGGCGTCCGGCCACATCCGCCGCGCCAGCCGCACCATCCCCCGGCCCTGCGCCAGCGACGCCTTCCGTGCGGCCGCCGACGGTGTGCGCGCATCGGTTTCGCGTTGCGCGCGGGGCACGTCGAGCCCGCCGCCGGCCACGGCCGCCGCCACCGACGCCGCGACGAGACCGCTCGTGGTCACCCGGCGGTACAGGAAGGACGCGAGATCGCCTGCGGTGCAGATGAATCCGTCGGTGATCGCCTGCTCGACGCCGCCGGAGTGGACGTGCCCGCCCACCGGTAGACGCGAATCCGCCAGGGCCAGCATCATCGCCAGCGGCGCGGAGGCGCCCGGGTTCGTATCGTCGGGTCGCATCAGAACAGGAAATACCGTTGCGCCATCGGGAGTTCGGCGACGGGCTCGGACTCCCACACCTCACCGTCGACCCGCACCGTGAACGTGTCGGGGTCGACCTCGATCGTCGGGCAGGCGTCGTTGTTGACCATGTCGGCCTTCCCGACGCCGCGGGTGTTCTTGACCGGGACGAGCCTGCGGTCGACCCCGACGCGCCCGGCGAGATCGGCGTCGACACCCGGGGCGACGAAGCTGACCGACGTGGCGGCCGCGAGTTTCGGTGCGGCGCCGAACATCGGGCGCGGGAAGACCGGTTGCGGCGTGGGGATCGAGGCGTTGGCGTCGCCCATCGCCGCCCACGCGATGGCGCCCCCCTTGATGACCAGATCGGGCCGGATCCCGAAGAACGCCGGGTCCCACAGCACGAGGTCGGCGAGCTTGCCGACCTCGACCGAACCGATCTCGTCGTCGAAGCCGTGCGCACGCGCCGGACAGATTGTGTACTTAGCGATGTAACGCCGTGCGCGATTGTTGTCCGCCCGACCGTCGCCGGGCAGCGATCCGCGTTTGCGCTTCATCACGTGCGCCGTCTGCCACGTCCGGAGCACGACTTCGCCGATCCGGCCCATCGCCTGCGAGTCCGAGCCGATCATCGAGATGGCGCCCAGATCGTGCAGGAGGTCTTCGGCCGCGATCGTGGACGGCCGGATCCGGCTCTCGGCGAAGGCGAGGTCCTCCGGCACGGTGGGGTTGAGATGGTGGCAGACCATCAACATGTCGAGGTGCTCGTCGAGTGTGTTGACCGTGTGCGGGCGCGTCGGATTCGTCGACGACGGAAGCACATTCGGGTAGGCCGCGACCGTGATGATGTCCGGCGCGTGACCGCCGCCCGCGCCCTCGGTGTGGTAGGCGTGGATGCCGCGACCGGCGATCGCGCCGAGGGTCGTCTCCACGAACCCGGCCTCGTTCAAGGTGTCGGAGTGCAGCGCGACCTGGACACCGGTCTCGTCGGCCACCCGCAGGCAGGCGTCGATGGCCGCGGGCGTACTGCCCCAGTCCTCGTGCAGCTTGAAACCCGAAGCGCCTGCGCGGATCTGCTCGTGCATCGACTCGGCGCTGACGGTGTTGCCCTTGCCGAGGAGCGCGATGTTCATCGGCCAGTGATCGGTCGCGGCGAGGATCGAGGCCAGATGCCACGCGCCGGGTGTCACGGTGGTGGCCTTGCTGCCCTCGGCCGGACCCGTACCGCCGCCGATCACGGTGGTGATCCCGTTACCCAGCGCCTCGTCCATGATCTGCGGACAGATGAAGTGCACATGGCAGTCGATGGCGCCGGCGGTGACGATCTTGCCGTTGCCGGCGACGATCTCGGTCGACGGCCCGATGACCAGGTCCGGATGCACCCCGTCCATGGTGTCGGGATTGCCCGCCTTGCCCATCGCGACGATGCGACCGTCCCGAATTCCCAGGTCGGCCTTGATGATTCCCCAGTGATCGAGGACCACGACGCCGGTGATGACGGTGTCGGGGGCGCCGTCGGCGCGGGTCGCCCGGCTCTGTCCCATCGACTCGCGAATCACCTTGCCACCGCCGAAGACGGCCTCGTCTCCGGCGCGACCCGGTCCGCCCGACAGGTCCTCGGTGACCTCGATGAGCAGATCGGTGTCGGCGAGGCGGATCAGATCGCCCGTGGTCGGGCCGAACAGCTGTGCGTACCGGTCGCGTCCCAGGATGGCCATGCGTCACTCACTCTCGTCGGTACGGACGGCGTCGACCGGTCCGCAGACGCCGGGGGGCGCCAGGGAGATCCCGTACACCTCGCGGGTTCCGCCGAGCGGGACGAGACCGACGGTCATCTCGATACCCGGCTCGAACCGCACCGCGGTCCCGGCCGGGATGTCGAGGCGACGGCCGTGCGCACAGGCGCGGTCGAAGACCAGTGCCTCATTCGACTGCGGGAAGTGCACGTGACTGCCGACCTGCACCGGACGATCGCCGGAGTTCACGACCCGCAGTTCGACGGCGTCGGCACCCGCGTTGAGCTCGATGGTCCCGTCGGCCGCGATGACCTCACCCGGCACGAGCGTCGATCGCGGCCCGGGATGCGTACCCGACATTTCGGTCTCCTCTGGACTGCTGGTGTTCGATGGACGGGCGCTGGGCGCCACGATCCACCTCGGACGGTGCCCCGATCGCGGGGCGTCAGGCGATCGGGTCGTGCACGGTCACCAGCTTGGTGCCGTCGGGGAAGGTCGCCTCCACCTGGACGTCGTGCAGCATCTCCGGCACCCCGTCCATGACGTCGTCGCGTCGGAGCACCTCGCGGCCGGAGGTCATCAGCTCGGCCACCGACCGGCCGTCGCGCGCGCCTTCCAGGACGTGATCGGTGATCAGCGCGACCGACTCCGGGTGGTTGAGCTTCAGGCCGCGCCCCTGTCGCCGCCGGGCCAGCTCGGCCGCGTATGAGATCAACAGCCGTTCTTGTTCATGCGGCGACAGTCGCACCGGGAGCGCTCCTCGAGAGTGTTCGGCCGGACGGTCTGTTCGGTGGGTCCGGCCGGGCAGTAGGGGTCATCCTGCCATGCCGACACGGGGTCGGCGCGCCGAGTGGCGATGGGGTGACGCGGGCCTCAACGGCCTATGTGACCTCGATGTTCTGCAGCCGCACCTGCGATTTGGCCAGCAGCTTTCCGTCTTGGTCGACCATGTCGACAGCCCACAGCTGCTGGCGACGGCCCCGGTGGATCGGGGTGGACGTCGCGGTGACCGTGCCGGCGCGGACGGACCGGAGGAAGTCAGTGTTGTTGTTCACCCCGACGGCGGTGCCGCCGATCCCGGAGTCCTGCAGCCAGAGGAAACCGCTCATGCTGGCGACACTCTCACCGACCGCGCAATAGACACCGCCGTGCACGATGCCGAACGGCTGATGATGGCGCTCGGTGATCTCCATCGTGGCCACGATCCGGTCCGGCCCGGCCTCGACGACCTCGAGTCCCAGGACGCCGTCGAGTCCTTTGCCGAATGATTCCCGGAGAACATCGTCCGCACTGTCAGCAGTCATGACGTCAACAGTCGCATGCCGGTCGGGTCGTGGCGACAGCAGTCCGGGACTCGGCGGGGAACCG
>NZ_JAMBDT010000083.1:0-22995 GCF_025143765.1 Gordonia sp. p3-SID1431 | reverse complement strand
CAGGCCCTTCGTGGCTCGTCGCTGGCGCTCCTCGCACCTCAGGGAGCAATGGTTATGTAGTTCTTTCGGATCAGGGGGCGGTGGTGGCACGGCCCCGGGTGAAGTCCGGCGCGCGCTTGCCGACGAAGGCGTCAACTCCCTCGATGCCCTCGGGCAGTCCGGACCGTTCGGAGATGGAGCGGGCTTCGAGGGCGAGGTGCTCGACCAACGTGGTGTCGGCGGAGACGGCCAACAGATGCTTGGTCATCGCGTCGGCGTCGCGGGGACCCGACGCGATGGCCTCGGCGGCCGTGCGCGCGGCGGACTCGACCTCGTCGTCGGCGACGATCTCCGACAGCAGCCCCCACTGCTGGGCCTCGTCGGCGCTGATGACGCGGTCGGTCAGGATGATCTGGCGTGCCCGGGCAGCGCCGACGGCGCGGGGGAGGGTCCAGGTGAGACCCCCGTCGGGAGTGAGACCGATACCGCGGTAGGCGGGCCGCAGCCGGGTCGACGGACCACCGACGGCGACGTCGGCGTGCAACACCAGCGACATGCCCGCGCCGGCGACCCAGCCCTTCGCGGCGACGACGACGGGGCGGTTCGCCTCGTACAGGGCGCCGACGAGCTGATGGAAGTTGTCGGCGATCTCGCGCAGATAGGTCGGGCGGTCGTCCGCACCGGCGAAGGCGCGGACGTTGCCGCCGGCGCAGAAGTTCTTGCCCAGCCCGACGAGCAGGACCGCCCCCACGTCACGCTGTCCACGCGCGACCTCGCGCAGTGCCTGGGTTCCCGCGGCGAGGGCGGCGTCGTCGAGCGAGTTGCCCGCGCCCGCCGTCGAGACCGCGAGGGTGAGGACGCCGTTGCGCTCGTGCACCAGAGCGTCGGTGTCGTCTACGGCAGCGGGGGCGGTGGGGTTCGATGAGGCCATGCGCGAAACCCTATCGCGCACACACCAAAGACCCGATGCCGGGGAGCTTGCGCTCATGGCATCGGGTCTCGTGCTCTCGAACTCCCACCCGCGGACGGGCGAGGAGGTCAGACAGCTGCGGTCTTGCCGGCCTTCAGGCAGGAGGTGCAGACGTTCTTGCGCTTGCGGTTGCCGGGGGCGACCTCCACGCGAACGGACTGGATGTTCGGGTTCCAGCGGCGGTTGGTACGGCGGTGCGAGTGAGACACCGACTTGCCGAAGCCCGGGCCCTTGCCGCAAATATCGCAGACGGCAGCCATCGTCGAACTCCCTTGGTAGATGATCATGGTCTGGTGTTCAGCCGCTCGGATCGATCGGCACCACCGGTGGGTGTGCGCGCTCGAGGCGAAAGGCAACCCTGCAAGGATAACCAGGTCGTGGTGGCGTGACCAAATCCGAGCCGATCCGCCACCCGGTCCCGCTCGGGCGCGCCGCACGGTCGGACACCCCGAGTAACCTTGCCCACAACCTCACCAGCCGGTCACGTTGCGCGCGAGAGCACAGTACGTCGCGCGCCGCGTCTGCGAGAAAGAGCCACCGTGTGATCGCCCGCACCGTCAACCCGCAGTTGCTGCGCGATTGGGCCCGAGTCTCGGTCGAACAGCTCGAGTCGCTGCGCGGCGAGATCAACGACCTCAACGTCTTCCCGATCCCCGATTCGGACACCGGGAGCAACATGCTCTTCACGATGCGGGCCGCGGCCGAGGCGGTCGAGAAGACGCCGCCCGACGCGTCGCTGCCCGAGGTCGCCCGCGCGATGGCCGACGGCGCGGTGGCGCAGGCGCGGGGCAACTCGGGGATCATCCTCTCGCAGGTGCTGGTCGGACTCGCGGACGGTGCGGAGATCCTGGGCGACACCGACGCCCTGACCTTCGCCGAGTTCTCGACGCTGGGTCTGCGTCTCGGTTCGCTCGCGGCGACCCGTGCGGTGAGTGAACCGCGCGAGGGCACGGTCCTCACGCTGGTGCGGGTCGCCGCCGAATCGGCCGCGGCGCACGAGCACGAGTCCCCGGCCGACCAGGTGCGCGCCGTCGCCGACGACTGTGCCGAAGCGCTCGAACGCACCCCGGAACAGCTGTCGGTGCTCGCGAACGCGGGCGTGGTGGACGCGGGCGGGCGTGGCTTCCTCGCGATCGTGGACGCCATGGTCAAGGTCATCACCGGCGTCTCGCACCGCCGCCGGCGTTACCGGGGCATCCTCACCGACAGCACCACGCTGGGTCACGGACCGGACGACAGTTGCCTCGACGGGAGCGACCAGGACTTCGAGGTCATGTACCTCCTCGACGGCGCGGCCGGCGAGCAGATCGCCGAACTGCGCGAACGTCTGGACGAACTCGGCGACGCGGTGGTGATCGTCGGCGACAGTTCCAGCGGTGAGGGCGAACGCTTCTCGGTACATGTCCACACCTGCCACCCGGGTGCGGCGGTCGAGGCCGGCGCGGGCATCGGGCAGCTCTCGGATGTCCGGATCACCTGCTTCGCTCTCGATGCCATTCGGGCACAGGCGGATTCGGCTGAGCCGCCGCCCCGGCACAAACGGGCGGTGGTGGTCGTCGTGTCCGGTGACGGCGCGGCCGAACTGTTCGGCGAGGCCGGTGCGGTCGTGCTGCGCGCCGACGACGGACTCTCCGCCCACGAGCTGGGCCGCGCGATCCGCGACACCGACAGCGCGCATGTCGTCGTCATGGCCAACGGCGCATTGACATCGCAGGATCTCGTCACGGTCGCCACCGAGGTGCGGTCCACCCAGCGTTCGGTCCTGATGCTGCCGACGTCGTCGATGACCCAGTGCCTCGCCGCTCTCGCCGTGCACGATCCGAGCGAGGTCCCCGACGTCGACGCCTACGCGATGGCCGAGGCCGCCGCCGGGGCACGCTGGGGATCGCTGCAGTCGGCGACCACGAGGATGATGACGCTGGCGGGGATGAGCGAGGTCGGTGACGTGCTGGGGCTGATCGGCGACGACGTGCTCGTCGTGGCGCCGGATCAGACGTCGGCGTGCACCGCCCTCGTCGACCTCATGCTCTCCACCGGAGGCGAGCTGGTCACGGTGCTTGCCGGCGTCGAGGTCGACGAGGCCGCCCTCGAGGCCGTCGCGGAGCAGATGCGGCGCAGCTACCCCGGCATCGAATTGGCGGTGTACCGCACCGGACAGCGCACCGATCTCGTCCAGGTGGGTGTGGAGTGACCGAACTGGCACTGTCGGATTCGCTGTCCGACGTCCTGGGGACCAAGCCCGCCGAACAGCTCGCCACCGTCGGCGTGCACACGGTCGGGGAGCTGTTGCGGTACACGCCCCGCCGGTACATCCGACGCGGCCACGTGGTCGACCAGGAGCGGCCCGAACCGGGTGAGTGGCTGACGATCGTCGGACGGATCACCAAGTCCGATCTCATCAAGATGAGGAGCCGCAAAGGGTCGTTCCTCAAGGTGAAGGTCACCGACGACAACGACGTCTACGAGGCCAGCTTCTTCAACGCCCACCGCCTCAAGGGGCTGTTCCGACCCGGTGCACGGGTGATGATGGCCGGCGCGGTCAAGTACTTCCGCGACCAGATCCAGTTGTCGCATCCGGAATGGATGATCCTTCCCGACGGCGATCCGGAGATCGAGGACGTCGTCGGTTCCAAGATGCTGACCGAGATGTACGCGATCGAGGAGCAGATCACCGGAGAGCGCGGCGATCACCCCCTGGTCACCATGTTCGACCGCGACATCCTGCCGATGTACCCGGCCAACAAGAACATTCAGACCTGGGACATCCTCGGCGCGGTCCGTCGGGTCCTGAGTGAGAGCGCGCCGATTCCCGACGCACTCACCGAAGCCGAACGCCGCGCGCGGGGTCTCGTCAGCACCGACGAGGCGATCCGCAAGATCCACCTGCCCGATGCCGAGGACGACGTGAAGGTCGCCGCCCATCGGCTGAAGTTCGATGAGGCGCTGGCCATCCAGACCGTGCTGGCGCAGCGCCGGTTGGCGGGGCGGAGCGAGTCGGCGCCACCGTGTCCACGCGTGCCCGGCGGTCTCGAGGACAAGTTGCGTGACCGACTCCCGTTCACCCTGACCGACGGTCAGGTCGAGGTGGGGGAGGAGCTCGCCGAGGATCTGGCCCGCGCGCAGCCGATGTCGCGGCTGTTGCAGGGCGAGGTCGGGTCCGGGAAGACACTCGTGTCGTTGCTGGCAATGCTGCGGGTCGTCGACAACGGGTACCAGTGCGCCATCCTGGCCCCGACGGAAGTGCTTGCCGCACAGCACTACCGGACGATGAAGACGATGCTGGGCGACCTCGCCGAGGCGGGCGAACTGACCGCGGCCGACGGCGCGACGCGCCTCGCGCTGCTGACGGGTTCGATGAAGACCAAGGGCCGGCGCGAGACGCTCCTCGACGTGGTGACGGGCCAGGCCGGGATCGTGATCGGGACCCACGCGCTCCTCGAGGACAAGGTCGAGTTCTTCGACCTCGGACTCGTCGTGATCGACGAACAGCACCGCTTCGGCGTGGAGCAGCGAGATGTGTTGCGCGGCAAGGGCCGCAACGGGCGGATACCGCATTTCCTCGTGATGACCGCGACGCCGATCCCGCGGACCGTCGCCATGACCGCCTTCGGTGACCTCGAGACCTCGGTCCTCCGGGAGCTGCCGCGCGGCCGGCAGCCGATCACCACGTCGGTGGTGCCCACCGGGAAATCCTCATGGGTCGACCGGGTGTGGTCGCGCGCCAACGAGGAGATCGACGCCGGCCGTCAGGTCTATGTCGTGTGCTCGCGCATCGGCGACGGGCCCGAACCCGAGTCCGACGACAACGAGGAGAAGGGCCCGCGGCCGACCTCGGTCCTCGAGCAGTACGAGGCCCTCGTCGCCGGCCCGTTCGCGCACCGACGCGTGGAGCTCCTGCACGGCCGCCTACCCGCCGACGAGAAGAACGCCGTCATGGATGCCTTCGGTCGGGGCGAGGTGGACGTGCTGGTGTCCACCACCGTCATCGAGGTGGGTGTCGACGTGCCCAATGCGACCACGATGGTCATCGTCGACGCCGATCGGTTCGGCGTGAGCCAGCTGCATCAGTTGCGCGGTCGTGTGGGACGTGGGCGGCATGCGGGTCTGTGCCTGCTGATGACGAATGCCCGGGACGGCTCGCCGTCGATGGACCGCCTCCGCGCCGTGGCCGGTTCGAACGACGGATTCGAGCTCGCGCGAGTCGATCTCGAGCAACGCCGGGAGGGTGATCTGCTCGGGTCCCTACAGTCGGGCGTCAACACGTCGTTGCGGTTCCTGTCCCTGCTCGAGGACGTCGAGGTCATCGAGGACGCCCGCGGACTCGCGGAAGAGGTGGTGAGCGAGGACATCACGCTGCTCGAACACCGACCGCTCGCGGATCTCGTCGACGGAATCCTCGTGCCGCACAAGATCGCGTACCTCGACAAGTCCTGACCGGCTCGGCCCGAGCCCAGTTGTCGCGCATCGGTGCGCCTGGCGCCACGTTCTGCGACACCGGTACCGGGCCGATCGACACACGGAACCAGAAGGTTGCCGCGTGCGTCTGAGAATGCATGGTGATGCGTTCGCCGACGCTGCGACGACTCCGCATGCGGATCCGATGGATGCGCTGGACGCCGCGGGACTCGCCGTCCTGGTCGCCACGGCAGTGGGCGGTGCTCGTCGCCGCCGTCGTCACGGCGGTGGTGGTCGCCGTCGGCGTCGACGCCTTTCGGGCCGGTCCCGACACCGACCCGAGGATTCGGGCGATGGCGGGACCGGCGGCGTCGTCGCTCGCCTCGATCCCGATCAGTGCGGGTCGTACCGACCGACAGGATTACGACCGGGCCGCGTTCGGCAGCGCCTGGTCGGACGCCGGGTCCGTTCCCGGAGGCGGCAACGGGTGCGACACCCGTAACGACGTGCTGGCTCGGGATCTCCACGACATCCGAGCCGGCCCGACGCCGAGTTGTCCTCGTGCCGTACTGGCGGGCGAACTGCGGAGCCCGTACACCGGCGACTTCGTCGTCTTCCGGCGCGATCGGAGCGCGTCGGCGGTGCAGATCGACCACATCGTCCCGCTGTCGTATGCCTGGGACATGGGAGCGTGGGCGTGGCCGCCCGACCGGCGGCTGGACTTCGCGAACGACCCCGCCAATCTCGTTGCCGTCGACGGGCGTTCGAACCAGGAAAAGAGCGACTCCGAACCCGCGCGCTGGATGCCACCGGCCCGTGGATTCTGGTGCCAGTACGCGATTCAGTTCGTGATCGTCACGGCTACATACGGATTGGCGATCGACGAACCCTCCCGACGCGTCCTGTCGGAGGCGCTGCGGTGTGCGGACTGACGACCATGCGCCGCCGCGTCAATGCGCCCCCGCGCCCTCCGAGTTGTGCAACAGGTTCAGTCCGACGACACCCGTGAGGATGAGGAAGATGCATCCGAGCCGAGCGAGGCCGGCCGGTTCTCGCAGGAACAGGATTCCATAGATCGCGGTACCGACCGCGCCGATCCCCACCCAGACCGCGTAGGCCGTGCCCAGGGGGATCGAGCGGATCGCGTAGGCGACACCGGCCATGCTCACGATCACCCCGATGATGAACAGGGCCGTCCACATCGGACGTGTGAAGGTGTTCGACTTCTCCAGAGCTGCCATGTAGATGATCTCGACCAGACCCGCGGTCACCAGGACAAGCCACGCCACTTCGCGATCGCTCCCGTCTTCGGACATCTGTACGGCGTCACAGTAGGCGGGAGACGGGCGGGATGCGCGCCGAGATCAGTCCGAGAACGACGGAGGTCCTCCTGCCGGCCGCTTCACCTGTGCGAATGCCGAGACGCCCGCGAGCGTCACCAGAGACGAGAAAAGTGCGTCCGCTTCGTCACCGGTCGGGATGTCGGAGAGGACGGGACCGAAGAAATGGTTGCCGTCGATCCCGGTGATGGGGCTGCCGCCGGCCTCGCCCAGCGCATCCTGACTGCGTTGATGCGACGCGCGCAGGGCGTCGTCGAACGACTCGTCGTCCATTGCCTCGGCCAGGCCGGCGGGGAGGCCGGTGTCGACGAGGATCTCCGACACCGCCGCGGGCGTCATCTCGTCGCCCACATGGTGAAGCCGTCGGCCGATCGCCGAATAGAGGGGTTCGAGCGAATCGGTCCCGGACTCGTCGACGGCCGCCATCAACACACGTCCGAGTCGCCGCGAGGTGTCGAGTTGCTGCCGCTGCTCGTCGGAATCCGGCTCCTGGTCCTCATTCAGGATGGCCAGACTCATCACGTGCCAGTCGACGGAGGCATCGTGTGCCTGAGCCCGATCGATGAGCCATCGCGATGCGACCCAGGCGAAGGGGCACACGGGGTCGAAGTAGAAATCGAAGTGGGTCATGAGAACTCCGGAGGTCTCGGGCGGATGTGCAAGGGGATTCAGGACTGTGCGGTCAGGGAATCGATCGCGGCGCGCAACTTCTCCGCGGCATCACGTGCGACCGGTTCGAGGTCGGGTTCGCCCGAGACCTGGACCATGAGGTCGGGGTTCATCGCCTCGACGAGCGTGTGGTCGGGGTTGCCCGGGTCGGCGCGGACGACGACGTTGCACGGCAACAGCAACCCGATCTGCCGGTGGACGCCGAGCGCCCGATGCGCCAGCGGCGGATTGCAGGCACCGAGAATCAGATAGGGCTCCATGTCCTCGTCGAGTTTCGTTTTGAGCGTCGCTTGGACGTCGATCTCGGTGAGGATGCCGAATCCCTGATCGGCGAGCGCGGCTCTGGTCCGTTCGACCGCCTCCGGGAAGGGGTGCGGCAGCGTGGTGGTCAGCGCGAGTGACATCGTGTGTCCTTTCTTGTCGGCCCTCAAGGGGCGTGTACCCGATTCGGGTGAGGTCAATGCTTGAAGCTGATCGACGGGAGGATCCGGCGCAACCAGGATGGTGTCCACCACGCCGCCCGGCCGGTGATGCGTAGCAGCGCCGGCAGGAGGGTGAGGCGGATCAGGACGGCGTCGAGCAGGACTGCCACACCCAGGATGATCCCCATCTCCTTCGGAGGGAGTGGTTGGGCCAGGGCGAAGGTGAAGAAGACGGCGACCATGACCGCAGCTGCGGCGAAGATGATCCGCCCGGAGTGGGCCATGCCGTCGACCTGCGCGGTCGATGGATCCCCGGAGCGTTCGTAGTGTTCTTTGGCGGTGGCGAGGAGGAACACGGTGTAGTCCATCGCGATCGCGAAGATCATGGCGAAGAAGAACACGGGGGCCCAGCCGTCGAGAAATCCCTGAGGTGTGAAGCCCAGCAGGTCTGCCAGGTGCCCGTCCTGGAAGATCAGCTTCGCGACGCCGAACGCCGCGGCGGTGGACAGCAGGCTCACCACAGTGCCGATGAGTGCGATCAGCGGCGCTTGGAGTGACACCAGCAGCAAGACGAAACCGAGGACGAGAATGACGGCGACGACCAGCGGGAAGTAGTCGTTCAGAGCGTGCTGCAGGTCGAGGTTCTCGGTGGGCGCGCCGCCGACGAGAGCGCCGTCGGGCAATGCGTCACGCAGGTCGTCGACGATTGTGGCCATCTGGCCGGCGGACGGGTCGACGGTCGGAAGAGCCTGCATGAGAACGAGGTCCGAGTCGTCCGCGGCCGGCGTCGCGGGAGTGACCATGGTGATCCCCGGGGACTGCGCCGCGACCGCGGCGGCCTGCTGCGCCTCGTCGGCGGGTGCGACGATCTGCAGCATCCCCGGTGCGCCCTCGCCCATCTGCGACTGCACGAGTTCATAGCCCTGGCGGACGGGCGCGTCGGCCGGGACGACGCCGATGGAGGGCATAGCGACCTTCAACCCGACGACCGGGATCGCGAGCGCGACGAGAACAACCAGGGAGCCGGTGGCGACAGCCCACGGATGGCGCTGCAGGAAGCCGCCCCAGCGTGCGAACACCGGCGATCGGTGCTGCTGGCGGCGCGCGTACGGCAGCGAGACCGCGTTGATCCGGCCACTCAGGGCGCCCAGCGCGGCGGGTAGGAGAGTGAGGGTTGCCGCGAGGACGAAGGCCACCGCGAGCATGATGCCCACCGCCATCGTGCGCACCGCCGGTGCCGGAACCAGCAGCACGGCCGACAGGCTCACCAGAACCGTGATGCCGGACAGCAACACCGCCTTGCCTGCGGTGTCCATCGTCTGCGCCACCGCCGCGCGCATGTCGTCGCCGTGCTCCCGGACCGAGTCGCGGAACCGCGACACCAGGAACAGTGCGTAGTCGATGCCCAGCGCCAGCGCGAACATCATCGCGAAGTTCATGGCCCACACCGAGATCGGGGTGACCTGGTTCAACAACACCAGGCCGCCCGCGGATGCGACGAGACCGGCGATGGTCAGCAACAATGGGAGACCGGCCGCGACGAGCGACCCGAAGGCGAGCACCATGATCGTCAGCGTGACCGGCCATGAGAACAGCTCGGCCTTGATCATCGCGTCGTGATTGGCCTCGTTGAAGTCGCTCCACAGGGCCGAGGCACCCGTCGGGTACACCTCGATCCCGTTTCCGGACAGGGCGATCAACGCGTCCTTGTGCTCATCGACAGCGCGCACCATCTCGTCGGTGTCGGCGGCCGCGCCCACTATGACGATCCCGGTGTGGCCGTCCGGGCTGATCGACATGCCGGGCTGTGGCGGGACGACCTGGGCGAACCGGCTGTCCGTCCCCGCCAGTGCAGCGATCTCGCCGACCACCTCTCGAATCGCGGGACCGTCGACCGTGTCGCGCTCGGAGTGGACGACCACATGGACCGCTGCCGACGAGTTCCCGCCGAAATGTTGCTGAGCCAGCTCGCGGACCTGCACGGACTCCGACCCGTCGGCCTGCCAGCCCGCGCCCGCGAGTGCGGAAAACACCGACGGCGCCGCGGCTCCCAGGACGAGCAGGACGAGGAGCCACACGCCGAACACCCAGCGGGCGTGCGCGGCCATGGCCGCACCCCACCGGCCGAGGCCCCCGGGCGGGGAGCCCGCGGGGTCGGTAGTGGTCGCCTCGTCGGACAGAGGTGTGATCGGCGCCATGGATTTCCTTTCGTATATACCCCTGGGGGTATCCGTCTGGCGGCCAACATACCCATGGGGGTATCTTGACGTCAAGAATTCAGCACCCAACCGGACGTCGGTGGTGCACGACAGCGAGGAGGCCTCGATGGCCGATGACAAGAGGCCCCACGTGGCCGTCGGCGACGATGCGATGAGTGCCGTCCTCAACCGTCTACGCCGAGCGCAGGGGCAGCTCGCCGGCGTGATCGCGATGATCGAGGCCGGGCGTGACTGCAAGGATGTGGTCACCCAGCTCGCCGCGGTGTCCCGCGCGCTCGACCGCGCCGGCTTCAAGATCGTGGCCTCGGGAATGCGGCAGTGCATCGAGACCGTTGACGGTGAGCAACCGCCGTTGACCGAGGCAGAGCTGGAGAAACTCTTCCTCGCACTCGCCTGAGGCGCCGACCGTGGATCTCGTTGGGGACTCCGAAACTGCGGCGTTACTCTGAGAACGGCACTGTCCGGGCGGTTGCGCCCGGAACCACCGAAGTCGAGGATGTTGATGAGCGCACCCACCGCAGAGCAGTCCGTCGCCGAAGGCGGCTCCGGCGCCGAGAAGTCCGACACCGAGAAGTCCGACACCGAGAAGTCCGACACGGAGAAGGTCGTTCTCGGGCTTGCCCGTGCCGCCAAGTCGGCGTCCCGCTCGCTGAGCGGTCTGACGACCGCGGGCAAGAACGAGGTCCTGCTCGCCGCGGCCGACGCCATCGAGGCGGCCACCGACACCATCCTCGCCGCGAACGCGGAGGACATCGCACGTGCCGAGGCGGCCGACATCGAGGTGAGCCTGCTCGACCGGCTGCGGCTCGACGCCTCGCGCGTGGCCGGTATCGCCAACGGTCTGCGGCAGGTCGCCGTGCTCCCCGACCCGATCGGTGAGGTGGTTGCGGGGAAGACCCTCCCCAACGGGCTGCAGCTGCGTCAGCTGCGCGTGCCCCTGGGGGTCGTGGGCATCGTGTACGAAGCGCGCCCCAACGTCACCGTCGATGCGTTCGGGATCTCCTTCAAGTCCGGGAACGCGGTGCTGCTGCGTGGCTCGTCGTCGGCGGCGGCGTCGAACGCCGAACTCGTGCGCGTGCTGCGGGAGACCCTGTCGGCCAAGGGGGTCAGCGCGGATGCAGTGTCGCTGCTGCCCAGCGACGATCGGTCCAGCGTGACCGCGCTCATCCGGGCGCGCGGACTCGTGGACGTGGTCATCCCCCGTGGCGGCGCGGGCCTCATCGAGGCCGTGGTGTCGAATGCGACGGTCCCGACGATCGAGACCGGCGTCGGCAACTGCCACGTCTACGTCCACGCACTCGCCGACCTCGATGTCGCGGCGCGTGTCATCCTCAACTCCAAGACCCGCCGGCCGAGTGTCTGCAACACTGCGGAGACCGTGCTCATCGACAAGGCCGTCGCGGCCGACGCGCTGCCGCGGATCACCTCGGTGCTGCAGACCCAGGGCGTGGTCATCCACGGCGACGAGCCGGGTATGGAGCCGGCCACCGAGGACGACTGGTCCATGGAATACCTGTCGATGGACATCGCGATGAAGGTGGTCGACGGGCTCGACGCCGCGGTCGTCCACATCGACACCTACGGAACCGGCCACACGGAGGCGATCATCACCACCGACCTGGCGGCCGCCGACGAGTTCACCCGGCGCGTGGATGCCGCCGCCGTCATGGTCAACGCATCGACCGCCTTCACCGACGGCGAGCAGTTCGGCTTCGGCGCCGAGATCGGCATCTCCACCCAGAAGCTCCATGCCCGCGGCCCGATGGGTCTGCCGGAACTGACCTCGACCAAATGGGTGGTCTGGGGCAACGGCCACGTGCGGCCCGCCTGATGAGCGCGACGACCCCGGACGCGGGGACCGCGGGATACACCGGCTCGGGCCCGGCCGTCGTGCCGTCGTTCGAGGGTGTCGACGACGTCGTCGGTCGCCTTCGCGCGACGGGTTACCTCGCCGACGACGCGACCGCGACCTCGACCTTCCTGGCCGACCGTCTCGGCAAGCCGTTGCTGGTCGAGGGGCCGGCGGGTGTCGGCAAGACCGAACTCGCCCGGTCCATCGCGGCGGCCACGGATGCCGAACTCATCCGCCTGCAGTGCTACGAGGGCATCGACGAGGCCCGCGCGCTGTACGAGTGGAATCACGCCAAGCAGATCCTGCACATCCAGGCGACGGGGGACCGCGCGTGGGATGAGGCCAAGGCCGACATCTTCTCCGACGAGTTCCTCCTGCCGCGGCCGCTGCTCAAGGCGATCTCGCGCGAGGGTGCCACCGTGCTCCTCATCGACGAGGTCGACAAGGCCGACGTCGACATGGAGGGGCTGCTGCTGGAAGTGCTCAGCGATTTCGCGATCACCATCCCGGAGATGGGAACCGTTGCCGCTCAGCGTCGTCCGATCGTCTTGCTGACATCGAACGCGACCCGCGAGCTGTCCGAGGCACTCAAGCGTCGTTGTCTGTACCTCTACATCGACTTCCCGGATGCCGAGCGCGAGAAGGAGATCCTCGCGTCGCGGGTGCCGAACCTGTCGGATTCGCTCAGCGCCGAGCTGGTGCGGATCGTCGGTGTCCTACGCACACTCGACATCCGCAAGAAGCCGTCGGTGGCCGAGACGATCGACTGGGCGAACACCCTGTTGGCGCTGGGAGCCGGGGAGAAGGCCACGGCCAAGAGCGGTGGCGGATTCGACGACGGACTCATCGCACGGACCCTCGGTGTCGTGCTGAAGCACCGGCCGGACCTCAAGACGGCTCTCAAAGAACTCAAGCTGGGCTGATGACGGCTCCGCTCGTCGCGCACCTCACCGATTTCGTCGACGAGTTGCGTCGTCGCGGGATCGTGGTCGGGCCGTCGGCGCTGATCGATGCGGCGAGTGCCATGGAGGTCCTCGACCTCCTCGAACGCCCCCGTCTACGCGAGGGGCTCGCGACGACACTGCTCGTCGATCACGCCCATCGCGGTGTGTTCGACCGGGTCTTCGACCTGTGGTTCCCGGTCGGCGCCGGAATGCGCACCGTGACCGAGGATCTTCCGCGCACCCCCGACGGCGAGCTCGATGTCGAGGCGGTCCGGGACGCGCTGGCGGAGATGCTCGCCGACGACGCGTCGGCGAACGACGGCCGGCTCGACCAGGCCATCGCGATGATCGTCGACGAGTTGGGGCGTTACGGATCGACTCGGGGCGAGGCGTTCTCGGCCTATCAGGCCATCACCGCGGTGAGTCCGCAGACACTGATCGCGAAGATCGCGGCGGCCATGGCCGGTGATGGCGACGGGGACGGCGGGCGGGCCGGTACGGAACCGCTCTACCGGCAGGCGGCGCGCCAGAAGGCCAATGATCTGCGTGCGGCGATCGAGCGAGAGACCCAGCGGCGCATGGCCGACCGCAATGGCCGCGAGAAGGTCGGCGCCTACGCGGTGCCCCCGCTACCCGAGAACGTCAACTTCCTGTCGGCGGGTGCCAAAGAACAGGTGGAGATCCGCAAGACCATCGAGCCGCTGGCAAGATTGCTGGCCGCGAAGCTCGAGACGAGGCGACGGCGCGCTCACCGCGGCGCGGTCGACGTCCGGAAGACGCTGCGCGCCTCGATGTCCACCGGTGGGGTGCCCATCGAACTCAGTCACCGCAAGCCCCGACCGGGGCGGCCCGAACTCATCATCATCTGCGACGTCTCGGGGTCGGTGGCCGGGTTCAGTCAGTTCACGTTGCGCTTGGTGTATGCACTGCGGCAACAGTTCTCGAAGGTGCGGGTGTTCGCCTTCGTCGACACCGTCGACGAGGTGACCGATTACTTCGACCACGGCGAAGAGGATTTCGGTGCGGCGATGCACCACATGATCTCCACCGCGCGGATCTCCACCCGCGACGGTCACTCGGACTACGGCAACATGCTGGCCGGGTTCGTCGCCGACTACGGCGATACGCTGACCCACCGGGGTGCGTTGCTGATCCTGGGGGACGGGCGGAACAACTATCACGATCCGCACGCCGACGCGCTGGCCGAACTGGTGGAACGGGCCCGGCACGCCTACTGGCTCAACCCGGAGGCCAAGCAGCACTGGGGCACGGGTGACTCGGTCGCGACCGATTACGCGGACGTGATCGACATGTTCGAATGCCGGAACGCCACACAACTGGGCACGGTCATCGCCGACCTCCTGCCGATCTGACCAGCGCTGCCGATTCGCATCAGTGCTCGACGCGTAGACTGACCGTCCATGTCACCCGACCGCCCGCGTGCGCGCCGTATCGGCGTGATGGGCGGCACGTTCGACCCGATCCACAACGGGCACCTCGTCGCGGCCAGCGAGGTCGCCCACCGGTTCTCGCTGGACGAGGTGATCTTCGTCCCGACCGGCCGTCCCTGGCAGAAGATCGGCGAGGCGACGACGGTGAGCCCGCCGGAGGACCGCTACCTCATGACGGTCATCGCGACCGCGTCGAATCCGCAGTTCAGCGTCAGTCGTGTCGACATCGACCGCGACGGCGACACCTACACCGTGGACACGCTCCGCGACCTGCGAGCGCTGCTTCCGGAAGCCCAGCTGTACTTCATCACCGGTGCCGACGCGCTGGAATCCATCCTGTCGTGGCAGGACTGGGAGGAGCTGTTCGGCCTCGCCCGATTCGTCGGCGTGAGCCGCCCGGGGTACGAGCTCGACGCCACGCACCTGGCCCACCATCTCGAGGCCATGCCCGCCGACACCCTGCATCTGCTGGAGATCCCGGCGCTGGCGATCTCGTCCACCGAGTGCCGGACGCGCGCGTTGCAGGGTCGGCCCGTCTGGTACCTGGTGCCCGACGGCGTCGTGCAGTACATCGCCAAGCGGAAGCTGTATCGTGCGCCCCGGGCGTCGTCGCCCGGTGTCTCCGCCCCGGCGCTTCCGGGGGCCAACCGCCCCGAGCGGCTCCCGCCCGAGGAAATTCCTCCCGGGGAGTTGCAGGGCGATACCGACGGGTCGGGCCGCGCCCTGGGCGAACAGGCCGTGACCGAATGAGAGGACAAGTGTGACTGCGTCAGCTGAAGCGCTGGAGATGGCCAAGGTGGCCGCCCTGGCCGCGGCCGAGAAGCTCGCCCATGAGGTGACGGTGATCGACGTGTCGGAGCAGTTGGTGATCACCGACGCCTTCGTGATCGCCTCCGCCGACAACGAGCGTCAGGTGAACTCGATCGTCGACGAGGTCGAGGAGAAGCTGCGGGAGGCCGGCCACAAGCCGCTGCGGCGCGAGGGCACGCGCGAAGGTCGTTGGGCACTGCTCGATTACGCCGACATCGTGGTGCACATCCAGCACACCGATGAACGACGCTTCTACGCGCTGGAGAGTCTGTGGAAGGACTGCCCGGTGGTCGAGGTGGACGGGCTGTCGTGAGTGGCGGTCCCGACTCACACGACACCGCCGTCGAACGTCTCACCCCTGTGGTGCGGCGCCTGATCCTGTTGCGGCACGGGCAGACCGAGTACAACGCGGCGAGTCGGATGCAAGGCCAGATCGACACCGACTTGTCCGAACTCGGTGTCCGGCAAGCTGGTTCGGCGGCGGTCGAGCTCGCCAAGCGGCAACCGGTGGTCATCTGGTCGTCGGATCTGCGGCGGGCCCGCGACACCGCCGAGGCGCTCGCGCAACGAACCGGTCTGCCGGTGACCACCGACGTACGCCTACGGGAGACACACCTCGGTGAGTGGCAGGGTCTGACGCACCTCGACGTCGATGCCGCGATGCCGGGCGCGCGCGCCGTCTGGCGCGATGACGCGACCTGGACGCCGCCGGGTGGGGAGAGCCGCGTCGACGTCGCCCGCCGCTCCACCCCCCTGGTCGACGAGTTGATCGAGCTGCTGCCGGAGTGGGGCGTCGGCGACAACCCGGAGGCGCCGGTGGTGCTGGTGGCCCACGGGGGAGTGATCGCGGCGATGACCGCGGCACTGCTCGGGCTGCCGGTCGAGAACTGGCCCGTCTTCGGGGGGCTCGCGAACACGAGTTGGGTGCAGCTGTCGGGGCACAGCATGCCCGGCGAACTGCCGCGGTGGCGCCTGGACGTGTGGAACGCGTCCGCCGAGGACTCCGACCCGGCGGTGCAGTGAGCGACGTCCGCCGATGACCGAGGCCGCCGGACCCGGTCCATCCGCTGCCGGTGCGCGGGAGCGATGTGTGCTGGTGTTGTCCGACTCGCTCGCGTACTACGGTCCGCAGGGCGGTCTGCCCGCGGATGACCCTCGGATCTGGCCGATGCTCGTGGGCGCTGCGACGCGCTCGGAGGTGCGGCTGTTCGGCCGGATCGGGTGGACGAGCCGGGACGTCTGGTGGGCCCTCACCCAGGACCCGAACATCTGGGCCACCGTGCCCCGCACCGACGTCGTCGTGCTCGCATTCGGAGGGATGGACACGCTGCCCTCGCCGCTTCCGACGGCTTTCCGGGAGCAGATCCGCTACATCAGGCCGAACGGGTTGCGGCAGCGAATACGCGCGGCCTATGCATGGATACAACCGCGGGGGTCGCACCTCGGTTGGCCGCTCGCGCTGCCGCCGCACGTCACGATCGAGTACCTGGAGAAGATCCGCGCGGCGCTCGCCCAGTTGCGTCCGGACCTCCCGATCGTCGTGTGCCTGCCGCCCACCCACCGCAGCCCGTATTACGGCAACGTCCATGCCGGGCGAATCCCGACGACCGCGGCGATGTCGCGATGGGCGTCGAGCCACGGCCTACCGTGTGTCGACTTCTACCCGGTCACCCGGGACGCCTTCGACGACGACACCGCCGAGATGAATCCCGACGGAATCCACTGGGGTTTCTCGTGCCACCGGGGGATCGCCGACCTGGTCGCCCCGGTCGTCGACGCCGTCCGGCGGCGCGCGAATCGCGACGCCGGGGGCCCGACCCCGACGCCCGTGGAGGCCCGGCGCGTGAACCCGTTAACGTAGACGCGTGCCTGTCGTCGTCGTCACAGACTCCTCGTCCCGACTGCCGCGGTCGGTGACCGAGCACTACGGGATACGGCAGGTCCCATTGCACCTCGCCGTCGGCGACGAGGACTACCGCGAAGGTGTCGACGACATCCCGGCCGACATCGTGACGACGCCGGGCGTGACCACCTCCGGCGCCAACCCCAACGATCTCTCCGAACATTTCGAGTCCGCGCTCGAGGCGAGTCAGGGTGCCGGCGTCGTCGCCGTCCACATGTCGCGCCGGTTGTCGGGGACCTGGAGTTCGGCGCGGATGGCTGCGGAGAAGTTCTCCGGGCAGGTTCGGGTCGTCGATTCCCGATCTGTCGGTCTCGCAGTCGGTTTCACCGCCGTCGCGGCCGCCCAGGCCGCCGCCGGGGGAGCCGACCGGGACCGCGTGTACGAGTCCGCCATCCGACAGGCAGCGACCGTCGACTCGCTGCTGTGTGTGCAGCAGCTCGACAATCTGCGCAACAGTGGCCGGATCAGCGCCGCGGGCAAGCTCTTCGGATCGGCGCTGTCCATCAAACCGATCCTGCACATGGTCGACGGGACCCTGACGCTGAAGGAACGTCATCGCACGTTCTCCAAGGCGCTGGACAAGATGGTCGACGCCGCCGCCGACTCCGCGGGCGGGCGCGCGGTCACGGTCGGCATCCAGCACTGTCAGAGCCCGGACGTCGCCGAGGAACTGCGCGCGGCCGTCCACGCCAGGCTGCGGGTGGTGACCTCCGAGCTGACCGTTGATCTCGGTCCCATCCTCGGCGCCCACGTCGGCCCCGGCGCGGTGGGCGTCGTGATCGCCGCGCACCTCGAACCGATCGAGGGTCTCGGCGAGTCCTAGCGGTCCGGCGCGCCGGGCTCGGCGCCATCCACAGCTCGCGCTGACCGTCCACAGATCGCGGGTTCTGCGGTTCGCGTGCGGAGCAGCGGCGGCTGTGCGACCTAGCGTGTGGCGTCATGAGCGCATCAGGACGGCGGAACCCGCTGGACCGGCTGGCGCCGGTGGCCGATCTGCCGGACCGACGGGACGGTACGGCAGGCATCGACCCCGTGTCGCCGCCGCTCGCGCCGGACATCGACGACCGGCTCGGCCCCGTCGAGGAACCCGAGCATCCCGGGTGGGGGATCGGCGGGATGCCGACGTGGCTTGACACGCCGGCGCGAACCCAGCGGCGACGGTCGGACGCCGACGGCGGCGACAGTGTCGGCGGCGACGGTGCCGAGGATGACGATGACTTCGACGACGATCCCATCCCTCGGCGGCGCTTCGCGGTCGCGCCACCGGCAGCTCTCGCGCTGATCGCGGTCGGTGTCGTCGTCTGTGCCGTCGCGGCCTTCGGACTGTTCCGCGGGTCGGGGTCGGCGCCGGTCGTGGATTTCGGTGCGGTGGCCGGCACCTCGTCGATGTCGGACCCGTCGACGCCGCCGGCCGTGCCGACCGAATCGATCCCGGCGCAGATGGTGGTCAGTGTCGTCGGTTTGGTGCACACGCCGGGTCTGGTGCAACTCACGCCCGGGGCCCGGGTCGCCGACGCGATCGACCGGGCGGGAGGCGCGCGCAAGAACGCGGATCTGCTGTCGCTGAACCTCGCGCAGGTACTCCGGGACGGCGATCAGATCCTCGTCGGCTACGCGGGCGGGCAGGGCGAGATGTCGCTGCGCAGTGCCGTCGTCGGGGCCTCCGGCGCGCCACCCGCACCCGCGGGTGCACCCCCGGCAGATGCAAGTGCTCCCGCCGGCGGTTCGGGTGGTCCGCCGGCCACCGGCGGACTCGTGAACCTCAACACCGCCACCGAGGCCGACCTCGACGAGTTGCCCGGGGTGGGGCCGGTGACCGCGAAGGCCATCCTGTCGTGGCGGGAACGCAACGGGCGCTTCAGCTCCGTGGACCAGCTGGCCGAGGTCGACGGGATCGGTCCGGCACGCCTGGCCAGACTGCGCGATCTCGTGACGGTCTGACGGGTGGACTACCGCCTGCTGGTACCGGCGGTGGCGGTGTGGGCGGTGACGGCGTTCGGGCTGGTGATGCCGCCCGGGTACACGCTCGGGCTGGCGATCTGTTCGGGCGCGGTGGCCTCGGTCGGCACACTTGTCTGTGCCGGCGGCCGGTTGGGATGGGACGCGGTCGGTTTGATCATCGTCGTGGCCGGACTCGCCGCGGTGTGCGCGACCTCGTTGGCTATCCGGCAGGAGGTCCGCTCCGATCACCCGCTGGCCGCGTCGACCGGGAAGTCGACGGTCGTGCTGACCGTGCGTGGTGATCCGGTGGTCGTCGGGCCGTCGTCGGCCGGACGCGTCCGTCTGCGCGTCGACGTGGAACAGGTTGGTTCGCATCGTGTTCCGACCGCTTCTGCCGACGTGATGGGCGATCTCGGGGAGTGGTCGGGACTGTTGCCCGGGCAACGGGTGGTCACGGTCGCGCGGGTGCGGCCGCCGCCCGAGCACTCGCTTCTGGTGGCGACCCTGACTGCGCAGCAGCCCCGGGTCGTCGGCTCGCCGCCCGCCCACCAGCAGGTGGCCGGTGCGATCCGGGAACGGTTGCAGGTGTTGGCCGCGCGGGCGCTCGACGAGGACGCGGCCGGACTCCTGCCCGGCCTCGTGCTCGGCGACGAGAGCTCCCTCGACGACGGCCTGCGGGACGATTTCCGCGACGCCGGCCTGAGCCATCTGACCGCGGTCAGCGGCAGCAATTTCGCGATCGTCTGCGGAGCAGCGCTTCTCGTGGTTCGCAGTGCGGGTGTGCCACCGCGGGCGGCCGCGGTCGTCGGGCTGGTGGTGATCCTGGCATTCGTGGTGCTCGTCCGGCCGTCGCCGAGTGTGGTGCGTGCCGCGTTGATGGGAGCGGTGGGTGTGTTGGCGCTCTTCGCCTCTCGTCGGGCGCAGGCGTTCCCGGCGCTCGGTGCGGCGGTCGTCGGCGGACTCCTGTGGTGGCCCGAGCTGGCGCTGCAACCGGGGTTCGCCTTGTCGGTGGCCGCCACCGCCGCCATCGTGCTGTGGGCCCCACGATTCCGTGACCGGTTGCGCGAGTGGCGTTGTCCGCCCGGTGTCGCCGAGGTGATCGCGATGGCGGTCACCGCGCAGGTGGTGACGGCGCCGATCGTGGTCGTGGTGACCGGCACGTTCTCGGTGGTGGGAATCGTTGCGAACCTTCTGGTCGCCCCGGTGGTCGCGGTGATCAGCGTGGTCGGCACCCTCGCCGCACTCATCGGCGCGATCGGGCCGCCCGACGGCGTCGGCGCGCTCGTGGGTGAACTGCTGGTGCGCGCCCTCGCCCCCGAACTGTGGTGGATGGTCGTGTGCGCGCGCACCCTCGGCGGCGTGGGCTGGGCGAGTGTGGAGGTGCTCTCGCCGTTCGGATGAGGCTGCCCGCAGTCAGACCTCGCGGTCGGCCAGCTCGCCCGCGGTGCGGTTCCACACCATGTAGCCGACGCCGACGGCGGCGAACCAGACCGCCCCGACGATCAGTGCGATCCGACCGTCGCGGTCGAAGAACAGCAGGACGAAGACGAGCGCGAGGAAGGCGAGGGCGAGCCACGTGGTGATCGGGGCGCCGGGGACCCGGTAGTCCGAACGCGGCAGTTCGCCGCGCGCGACCTTCCGGCGGTAGGCCATCTGGCACAGCAGGATAGTCGACCAGATGACGATGATCCCGACCGTCGACACCGCGGTGATGTAGGCGAAGGCGTGTGCGGGATCGATGACGTTCACCACCACGCCGATCGCCATGACGGCGGCACTCAGCGTGATGCCGACGGCCGGGACCTTGCGGTTCGAGAGTCGGGTCAGCTGCCGCGGGGCGTCGCCGGTGTGGGCGAGGGAGCGCAGCATGCGCCCGGTCGAGTAGATGCCCGAGTTGCACGACGAGAGGGCAGCGGTGAGCAAGATGAAGTTGACGATGCCCGCGGCGCCGGGGATGCCGATGTAGGAGAAGACCGAGACGAAGGGGCTCTCGCCGGCCTGGAAGTCCGTCCAGCTGCGGACCGAGAGGATCACCAGCAGCGAGCCGACATAAAAGATCCCGATGCGGAACGGAACGGTGTTGATCGCCTTGCGCAGCGTGACGCGCGGGTTCTGTGCCTCTCCCGCGGTCACGCCGACGAGCTCGACGCCGACATAGGCGAACATGACGATCTGCAGGCTCAGCATCGCGTTGCTGAAGCCGGTCGCGAAGAAGCCGCCGTCGTTCCACAGGTTCGTCACCGACGGACCGGTCTCGGGCCCCAGCCCGGCGATCGGGAGCAGCACACCGATGCCGACGATGATCATGCCGAGGATGGCGGTGACCTTGATGGCGGAGAACCAGAACTCCGCGCGTCCGAACACCCCGACGGAGATCAGGTTCGCGCCGAACAGCACGATGAGCGCGATGAGGGCGGTGACCCACACCGGCACCGAGGGCCACCAGTAGTTGATGTACTTGCCCGCCACGGTGATCTCGGCCATGCACGTCGTCGTCCACACGGCCCAATAGGTCCACCCCTGGCTGAAACCGGCGAACCGTCCGAGGAACTCGTCGGCGTACTCGCTGATGCCACCGGAGATCGGCCGGTAGATGAGGAGTTCGCCGAGAGCGCGCATGACGATGAAGATCGCGAGGCCGGCGAGCGCGTACGCCAGGATGAGTGCCGGTCCCGCCTTCTCGATCGCGCCACCCGCGCCGTAGAAGAGGCCGGTGCCGATCGCGCCGCCGATGGCGATCATCTGCACGGTGCGGGCGGTGAGCCCGCGTTGGTATCCCTCGTCGGTGTCGGCACCCGTGTCGGTGCCGGGATGCTCGACAGTCACGCGGGCAACTCCTCCGAATGTCGGTGGGCCGATGGCAGAAGCTCACCGTAACGGCCCGCGATCGACCGGATTCACTTGCCCACAGGACCCGTCCACTTTGTCGTATTCGGTTGGCCGGGCGGCGGTCCGGTGATCGTGTCGGCGCCGTCTGGCACCATTGTCGCCGTGACCGATCGCCTGCACCTGCTGCTCGGAGACGACGACTTCCTCACCGGCCGGGTGATCTCGGCCGTGGTCGACGCCGCGTCGAAAGCGGCGGGTACCCCGGTGCCGGTGACCCGGGTACGTGCCGGCGACGTGAGCGAACACGAACTCGCAGAGCTGCTCAGTCCGTCGCTGTTCGCCGAAGAGCGGATCGTCGTCGTCGAGGCCGCTGCCGACGCGGGCAAGGAGCCGGCCGCGCTCATCGCCGCGACCGCGTCGTCGCTGCCCGAGGGCATCACGCTGATGGTGATCCATCACGGCGGAGGCCGCGCGAAGTCGATGGTCCCCGCGTTGAAGAAGGCCGGCGCCGTCGAACACGAGACGACCGCCCCGAAGTGGCCGTCGGAGCGAATGACGTTCGTGCGCAACGAGTTTCGTTCGCTGGGCGTGAAGGTCGGCGCCGATGTCGTCGAGCAGGTGGTCGAGGGCGTCGGATCGGAACTGCGCGAGCTGGCCGCCGCGTGCGCGCAACTCGTGGCCGACACCGGCGGCAAGGTCGATCGCGACACCGTGCGCCTGTACTACCAGGGCCGCCCCGAGGTGACCGGATTCGAGGTGGCCGACCGGGCTGTGACGGGCGACCGTGCCGGCGCGCTGGAATCCCTGGCCTGGGCACTGCACCACGGCGTACCGCGGGTGCTGCTGGCCGACGCCCTCGCCGAGGCCGTCCACGCCATCGCTCGCATCCGGCCCATGGGGTCGATCAACCACTTCGATGCGGCCCGCGAACTCGGCATGCCGCCCAACCGGGTCAAGAACGTGCAGGCGAAGGCCAAGGCGTGGGACGCGGAGTCGATCGCGCGGGCGGTCGGCGTGGTCGCGGCGCTCAACGCGGACGTGAAGGGACAGGCCGCCGACCCCGATTACAGCCTGACCCACGCCGTCGCCACGGTCGCCGACCTCCGGCCGGACGGGCGTCGGCGGAGCTGACGCCACGCGGCCGGTCTTGAGTCGGCCGTCGGACGGGAGTGGCTTCGACTCGGCGCCTCGCTCCGCTCGGGGCCGGCTCAACCAGCGGTGGGGGCGGCTCCGCTCGGGGCCGGCTCAACCAGCGGTAGGGCGCCAGACAG